>JASEHK010000100.1 GCA_030018875.1 Endomicrobiia bacterium
TATTGTACAACACCGGCGGATATGATTCCGTCGAGACGTTGAGACTTCTCGAAGGCACGGTAGACATATATATGCCCGATATGAAATATGCCTCCGACGATACCGCCGTCAGATATTCCGGCGCGAGCGGTTATGTCGCGGCCAACCGCGCCGCCGTCAAAGAAATGCGCCGTCAGGTCGGAGAACTGGATATTTCATCCGACGGCACGGCGCTTAAAGGCCTTCTGGTAAGACATCTCATTCTCCCCGGACTCGCCCAGGAAAGCAAACAAATTCTCGACTTCATCGCGCGAGAATTCTCTACGGAAACGCGCGTAAGCCTGATGTCGCAGTACCATCCGGCGCATCGCGCGGATAAACATCCCGAGTTGTCGCGGCGCATAACGACGCGGGAATACGAGGAAGTCATCGAACACGCCGAAAAACTCGGACTCGAAAATGTATACATCCAATATCTTTAAGAAAGCCCCGCGCCTCAAAATTGCCCCGCGCCTCCTCGCCGCGATATTTTTATTGTCGGCGGCCGCGATATATCAATCTCCGTCGAGAACGCTTTACGCCAGGGAAACTCAAAGCGCGCGCGCGGCGCCCAAAGTCCGCGCCGTTCTCAACGAAAAATACCTCGAAGAAATCATCGGCCTCGTCAAATCCTCGCGTCGCACTATATACATCTGCCACTTTTCGTGGAACCCCGACACCACCACACGCCTCATCAAAAACGCGGTATATGAAGCCGTCGAGCGGGGCGTCAAAGTCAAGATTCTTCTTGAAGGAAGCCTCCAGCAAAACAGTTACGCGGTAAAAGAGTTTTCGCAATTAGGCGTGGACATAAAGGCGTCGAAACGCGAATGGTATCTGCACACGAAACTCGTGGTCGTAGATTCTCAAAAAACACTTCTGGGTTCCACCAATCTCAGTTACAAATCAATAAACGAAAACAACGAAGCCAACGTCCTTATAGATTCGAGTAAAATCGCGCGTCTGTATGAAAAATTTTTCGACGCGATATGGCGCGACACTACACATATACCAGGGACGCACAAGGAAATAAAACTCGAACCCGTCGAGACTCCCTACGCCATCGCCGCTCCCAACAGAACCTATCATCCGATAATGAAAGAACACATAGAATGGGCGCAGAAGGACATATCGCTGGTGTTTTACGGAATGAGAGTTTACACCGGCGGGCAGAACGAAGTTATGGACTTTGTGGACGAGTTGGAAGCGGCCGCCAAGCGCGGCGTGCGCGTGCGCGTGCTGCTCGAAAAGAGCAGTTACGACGAGCGTCTCAACGAAGGAAATAAAGAGGCCGTTGAATATCTCATCGCGCGCGGAATAGACGCGCGTTTCGATTCTCCTGAAAAGATAACCCACGCCAAAATAATATTGGTGGATGATGAAGTCGCTGGCGTCGGCTCGGCGAATTTTGCTTTAAGCGGTTTCAGGTTTTATCAGGAGGCCAACGTCGTCGTCAAAGAACCGTCGGCGGTGGCGGATTTAAGAAAATATTTCGATGAGATATGGAAAACGACCCGTCCTGCAACGGTCAAATCCAAATCGCCGACGGAGCGCCAAAACAGATAATGAAAAAAAGAATAATATCTCTGACTCTTACCGTATTTTTAGGCGCCGGCGCGGGCCACATATATCTTAAAAAATTCCTTAAAGCCGCTCTTCTCATCGGCGCGAATTTCGCGCTGGCCGTTTCCCTCGTGATAAGAGTTATGCGCGACCCCGCTTTTGAAGGTATGGGCGCGATGGAAGCCGTCGGAGAATTCATAGCGGCCTATTCGCATAAAATGGCGTGGCACGACGCGGCTATCGCAGCCATACTCGCCTACGCCATAGTTGACGTATGGCTCCTCAGCGCGTATGAAAAAAAAGACGGTAGTGTCGGATAATAAAAAAACTGCCGACGGAGCGGCCGGCGTAAAAACCGCGATTAAAAATACCGCCGCGGCAATAATAATAGTGATAATGATGATGATAATAACCGGAGCCGCGCCGATGACTGCGCTAAGCGCGCCGCGCGCGCAATTTCTCGAAAGAACTCAAAATCTCACGCTCGCCAACGGAATGAAAGCGCTGTTGTGCCCGGAGACCGGCACCGGCGTGACGAGCGTGCAAGTTTGGGTCTCGGCGGGCTCGATTTACGAAAACGAAAAAACGGCGGGGCTGTCGCATTTTCTGGAACACCTCATTTTCAAGGGCACCCGCAAGTTTCCCGGAGACGAGATAAGCCGTCTTGTGGAAACTTCCGGTGGGGCGATAAACGCCGGCACGTCGAAGGAATACACCGTTTATTACATAGACGCCCCGTCGGAAGCCGCCGGGCTCGCCGTCGAGATACTCTCGGACGCAATGAGCGACGCCGCGTTTCCCGCGGATGAAATAGAAAAAGAGAGACCGGTGGTTCTTGAAGAAATCAAACGGCACGACGATGAGCCCACGTCCGTTCTTTATGAACTCCTGTCGGAAACGCTTTTTACGACGTCGCCGTACCGCAAACGCATAATAGGCGACGAAAAAGTGATAGAAACCGTCTCGCGCGACGAAATAATCGCCTATTACAAAAGATATTACACTCCGTCGAATATGACCGTTTCGATAGCGGGAGATTTCGACGCGGCGACGATGAGGCCGCTTGTCGAAAAATATTTCGGCGGGCAGCAGGCCGGCGCCTTGCGCCGGAGCGCGCCCAATCTCAAAGAAACCGCCGCGCCGAGCGAAAAACTGCGCCGCGCGGCAAAAAACGTCGCTCACACTTACGCGGCCTGCGCGTATCTTGCGCCCGACACGTCGAGCGATAGGCAGTTCGCGGCCGATGTCGCCGCGCACATCCTCGGCGGCGCTGAAAGCTCGCGGCTTTACAGAAAATTGCGCGAGGAAAAACGCATAGTCTATGGCGTAGGCGCGGGTTTTTACGCCCAGAAAGGCGACGGCATATTCGAGGTGTCTGCTGTATTCGACAAAGAAAACTTTAGCAAGGTGCGCCAAGCCGTCGCCGAAGAAATCTCGGCGCTGGCCGCCGAAGGGCCGTCGCCGCAAGAGCTTGAGCGGGCGCGCGAAGTCATAAAGACCGGATGGCTTTTCGGAACCGAGACGGCCCACGACCGCGCCTCGATGATGGGATACTGGAGCGTGGCTGAGAATCTCGCCATACTCGACAGATACATAGCCGCCATAGAAGCCGTCTCGGCGCAAGACGTCAAAGAGTTCTTCGCGCGGTATATTTTGGCCTCAGACCCCGTCTGGGCGGCTGTGGAACCCGAGCCGAAAAAACCCGAGACGGGCGGCAAATAACGCGCATATGTTATCCGTCGGCAAAAAACGAACGGCAGCATCCATAGCGACACTTTTCGCGTCCGCAGTTTTATTAACGGCCAAATCCAGCGGAGGGGAAACATTATCAGTGAATACCTTCAAATTAGAAAACGGTCTTGAAATCATTCATCGCGAAATACCCAGACATCCGGTGGTGTCCGTATCGGTCTTCGCGCGCGCGGGAGTTCTTTACGAACCGCAAGGCAAAAGAGGCATCTCTTACCTTACGCAATCCCTTCTCACCAAAGGTACCAAGACCAGAAGCGCGGAGGCCATCGCCGCCGATTCGGAAAAAATAGGCGCGGGCATTTCGGCTTCAGCCGACAAAGATTACGCTCTTGTCGAGATGGGCGCCGCCCGTCAACACGCCGAGGCGGCCGCCGCGCTCCTCGCCGACGTCGTCATAAACCCCGTATTCCCGAAGGCCGAGTTCGACAAGGAAAAATCCGCCGCGCTCGCGGCCGCGCTGTCAAGGAAGGATAGGATATTCACGGTCGCCGACGACCTTTCCAACGAGATTTTCTACGGCGACGAGCACCCGTATTCGTCGCCCGAAACCGGAACTCAAAACTCGCTTTCCAATCTTTCGCGCGAGGACGTCGCCCGGTGGCACGCTCAGACATACAGGGCGGATAATGTCGTGGTCAGCGTGGCCGGCGACATCACGCTCGACGAAACCCGACGGATAATTACCCGCAATTATTCGGCCATGCCGTCGGGCGGGCTATTAAAAGTTCCGAAAACAATAAAGTTCTCGGGGCGCAAAAAAAACTCGGCCGAAGCCAAACACTCTTTCAGGCAGGCCTTTCTTATGCTGTCTTATCCGGCCCCGCGCGTCGGAGAGCCCGGCTATGCCGAACTAAAACTCATAGCCGGAGCGCTTGGCTCTCGAATGAGCGGACGACTCTTCCGCGAACTCAGGGAAAAACGTTCGCTGGCTTATGAGGTCAACGCTCTCTATGCGACTCGTTTCGCCGATTCCAGATTCGCTTTCTATATAGGTCTCGACGCGGCCAACATCGTTCTCGCCCGCAAGGAACTCGGACGCATAATCGCCGAGGTCAAAGAAACCGGACTCTCCGACGAGGAACTCGCCGAAACCAAACGCTACCTCTCGGGGATTTGGAAATTACAGCGTCAGACCGCCGCGAAGCGGTCGTTTTACGACGGGTTTTGGACGATAATGGGAAAAAATCCCGCCTACGACGAGGAGTATCTCTCGCGGATTAAATCTCTCGACAACAAGACCGTTCGGGAAGCGGCCCGCAAGTTTTTCGACGACGCCGCATCCGTCGAAATCAAAATCCTGCCTCTTAAAGAGTCCGAATAATGATAGGCATATTTGACAAAATCCGCCTCGCGAAAGAAAGAGTCGGGTTAAAATTCAGGATAGTATTTTTCGCCACGCTCGCGCTTTGGGCAGTATTCCTATCGGGCATATGGGCGTGGTCGGTTTTTTCAAACGCCCTCGTCAAAAAACAACTCGGGCGCAAAGCCCTCGCGGTAGTCAACACGGCATCCGTCCACATAGAGCGCCTCGGCCATTACAAAATAAAAACCGTCGCCGACGAAAAAAAAGCCGAATACCGCGCCATAGTCGAGACACTCCGCCGCATACAATCTCTCAACCCTTTCGTCAGATACATATACACGGCGCGCATAGACAAAGACTCAAAAATGTATTTCATCGTAGACCCCGAGGAAAACCGCGACATAAACGGCGACGGCATCATATCTTCCGACGAGATGCGCGCGAGAGTGGGCGCGCCCTACGGCGAGCCGCCCGGAAAATATCGCGAGTGCGTATCGGCGATGAGCGGGACTTCCGAAATGTCTCTCGATTTCGTGAAGGACAGATGGGGAGAATGGCTCTCCGCCGCCGCTCCCCTGCGCGGCCCCGACGGCAATATCGAAGCCATACTCGCCGCGGACATCTCCGTCAATGAAGTTCTTTCTCAACAGAAACAGGCCAAACGCTTCATACTCCTGGCTTCATTCATAGGAGCGTCCGTCGGAGGATTTTTTTTCGCGCTCGCTCTGGGCATATTCGTAACGCAGCCGTTGAAAGAAATGGAGCTGACCGCGCGGCGAATCGCAGAAGGGAATTATTCCCGGGCGCTAAAATTGTCCGGACCGGCGGAACTCGGCACGCTTATAAAAAGTTTCAACAATATGCGCCAAAGGCTCTTTAACGAGCGGGAACGCATCGCCAGAGACCTACACGACGGACTCATTCAGATAATACGGGCCGCGATATTTCAGGTCGAATACACCGCCCGAAAACCCCAAGAAGCCGGCGCGGAACTGCCAAAACTCAAAAAAACTCTCGACACCGCCATCGAGGAAACCCGCAAAATAATACTCGAACTCACACCGGCCAAACTCATAGAAAAAGGCCTCATCCCCGCCATGCGTCACTACGCGATGAAAGTTAAAGAAAACGTCGGAATAGATTATTCTTTCGAAACGAATCTGCCCGATAATTTTTCTATTCCGAACGAAGAATATATTATAAAGATATATCTTGAGACTCTCAATAACGTGAAGTTCAACAGCAGGGCTTCGCGTTTCGACGTAGTATTCGCCGATTCGGAAAAATCCG
>JASEHK010000101.1 GCA_030018875.1 Endomicrobiia bacterium
GTGAAGCGTAAATCGTGAAGGGTGCGCGATTCTTCGATTTTAAGGTCAATGTTCATAATCTCTCTACCATTCTACCCCTCTACTCGCCTTTTACAAATCCTATCTTTTTTGGCGTCTCGGACGCCGGGGTCATAAGTTGTTTAATGACTTCCCAAATGCTTATTATCTCGCGGCGGTTGGCCGACACGATTTTTTCCATTTCCGTCATTTTTTTGGACAATGCCTCGTGGGAGGCCAGAAATCTTCTTAGAGCGACAAAAGCTCTCATTATAAGTATGTTTATCTCTACCGCCCTTTTGCTTCTTAGGACACCCGAGAGCATCGCTACGCCCTGCTCGGTAAAGGCAAAAGGCAAATATCTGCGGCCGCCTCTCGCGGAGATATTTGAGGTTTCATTCTGAAACCTCAAAGACGGATCGGCAATCTTGCCCGAACCGAGTCGGCCGGACGGTTCGCTGAAAACATCCGCCCTCACATTTGAGGTTCCAATTTGGAACCCCAAAGATTCGGCCTCGCCAGCAGTAAGGCGAAACATAAAATCCGGAGGGAAACGCTCAATGTTTCGTTTGACGGCCAGATTCAAGGACTTGGTCGGCACACCGTAAAGAAGCGCCAAGTCGCTGTCGAGCATTATCTTAACGCCCCGTATAACGAAAATTCTTCTTTGAACTAACTCTACGCTCAATCCTTCATCGTCCATCATCCCCCCTGACGGCAATAAAAACAATCTCCGTCGGACGTTGATACTTATACAAAATAATTGTTACGAAGTTGTTACGGCGGGGGCTATGCGTTATCTGCCCAAACTGCCGACGAGACGATAAAGCCGACGGTCCACGGGTTTTTCGCGGGCAAGAGATTTTGAAAGAGGGATGTCGCAGATTGCTCCGTCCTTTAAGGCCACGAGACGGTTGAGCCGGCCTGCCGCGACAAGTTTAACGGCGCGCTCGGCGAAGGTGGCGGCGAGAATTCTCGTGCGACCGGAAGGCGCGCCGCCCCTTTGAATGTACCCCAGAGACGACACGCGGACTTCATAGCCCGACAGTCGGGAAAGTTCGCGGGCGAAGTTATGCGCGTTACCCGCGCCTTCGGCGAAGATTACGATAACGGACGTCTTGCCGCGCGATTTTTCTTTTTTAATCTCGACGGAGATGCGTGTTACGGGAATTTTTATTTCAGGGACGATTACGAACTCCGCTCCCGTGGCAAGCGCCGTGTCGAGCGCCAGGTATCCGTGCTCGCGGCCCATTACTTCCACGACGAATATCCGCTCGAATGACACGGCGGTGTCGCGGATTTTGTCCACCGCGTCCACGGCCGTGTCGAGCGCGGTGTCGTAGCCTATGGTTTCGTCCGTCCCGAAAATATCGTTGTCAATAGACGCCGGAAGGCAAACCGCCCCCACGGCGCCGAGCGAAGCCGAAGATATGCGCGAAGCCGCGCGGATGGAGCCGTCGCCGCCGATGACGACCAAGGCGCCTACGCCGCGAGATTTGAGTATTCCGGCGGCGCGGATGATTGCGGACTCTTTTTTTATTTCCGGGCAGCGACTGCTTTTAAGTATCGTGCCGCCGCGATGGATGATGCCGCTTACCGAGCGCGCGCCCAGAGCGATGATGTCGTTTTCAAGAAGCCCCGCGTAGCCGCGACGGACGCCGAGCGTTTCGATTTTTTCGTCGAGAGACGCCCTGACCACGGCGCGAATCGCCGCGTTCATTCCGGGCGCGTCGCCACCCGGAGTTATTACGGCTATGCGTTTGTTTTTGGTCATATTGATAGTTCCATTATGTCATTGCGAGGACTCCGATGGCCATCGGAGGACGAAGCAATCTCGCGGACGGGCAGATTGCTTCCCCCGACGTAACGTCGGGGCTCGCAATGACAAGGGTGGGGCGGACGCACAATAACACGAAGGACTAAACCGCTCTAAAGCGATTCTGCCAGCGCCTGCGTGTATTCAAGCGCGAGTTGGGCGGTTTCTTCGTCGAGAGAGCCAAGCCCGCAGGCGGGCGTTATCAGCATACGTTCGCGCAGGAGTTTTTCGTCGAGTCCTTTGGAAACCAGAAGAGACACCGCCGCCTCGAGACGGGCTTTGAGGGTTTGCGGGGTTTCGGCGGCGAGAAGTTCCGCCGATGTCGGCACTGCCCCCCACGCGAGCCGCCCGCCGCGCTCAAGAAATGTTTTAATCGAATCCGCCGACAACGCCAGCGACTCGGCGAAACCGTGCGAGTCGAATGAAATTATGTCGGCGCCGCCGTCAACGAGAAGCGACCAGTCGGTATTGCCGCAGCAGTGCGCCCCTATGGAGATGCCGCCGTCGGGGGTAAGCCGTCTGACTTCCGCGAAAGTTTCACGAAGCGTTTCCACCACGTCTTCGCGCGAGAGCGCCGTAAACGCGCTGCCGTAAGCCGAAAGATACGGCTCGTCGAGAAATATCGTCCGGCACGCTCCGCCGAAGGCTTTTATCTGCCAGACGGACTTCATCGCTATATTTTTTATGGCGACGTCGCGGAGATTTTCGTCGAAAAAAACGGGGCGGTCGTTCTCGTCTTTAAGCATCATCGCAAAAGTCACCGGACCCGCGGTTTGGCATTTTACGGAAAACGGCCCGGACGCCGGATTTGACAAAGAATAATGGCCGGAGCCGACGCGCTTCAAAAGCGCGTGAAGCCCCGCCGCGACGGAGGATGAAATCGAGAAATATCCGATATCTCCGGCGAGGTATTTCTCGTAAAATTTTTCAAGCCCCGCGAGCGCGTCATCCATTGAAACATAAACTCTTTTTTTATCTTCGTCGCGGAGGAGCCCGGGAAAGTTCTCCGAGTATTGGGCCGTCATATTTTCAAGAAACG
Organism: Endomicrobiia bacterium; assembly: GCA_030018875.1. Classification (GTDB taxonomy): domain Bacteria; phylum Elusimicrobiota; class Endomicrobiia; order PHAN01; family PHAN01; genus PHAN01. Next base: position 2,853 of record JASEHK010000101.1, read on the forward strand.
AGCGGCGGGGGAGTTGCGGCCACGCGACCAGATGCGGCGTGCGGCGCATGATTATGTCGAGGGCTTCGTCGGGCGAAAGGTGCGGCATACTGCCGACGATAGTCGCTATCTTCATTGTTTTTTTCTCTCAACCATATTTTTTCTCTCCCTTGTTTTCTACCTTTTTCAACTTTATAGCGGTCTGCCTGCTTTATATATTTTTTTATCCGACTATTTCTTCTCCCACTTCAGAAGTTCGGCGAGTTCGGAAAGCGTTTTGCCGGATTTTATCTCGGCGCGTAACCGCTCTTCTTTTTCAAGAACATCCATGGCGCGGTTGGACGATTCCACGGCGGATTCGCGCGGAATGACCATCACGCCGTCCTCGTCGGCAAGAATCCAGTCTTGCGGAGCGATTTTTATACCGCCGATGTCAATGACCACTCCTATCTCGCCGAAACCCTTCGGCTCGCCGGCCTGAGGCGTGATGAGCGAGGCATACGACGGAAACTTCAATTTTTTTATGTCGGAGACGTCTCTGATCCCGCCGTGAATAATTACTCCGGCGAGTTTTTTTACGATGGCGCTCGTCGTCGCAAGTTCGCCCCATACCGCAGGGCCGACGCCGTATGCGTCTATAACTATTATGTCTCCGGGCGCGGCAGCGTCTATGGCCTGAACGGGCTTGGCCCAATCGCCGGGCGCGGTGCGCACGGTTACAGCGCGGCCGGCGATCTTGCCGCGAGCATAAACGGGAAAGATATTTTTTAACGGCGACGCCCTGTGGAGCGCGTCGGAAAGATTCGCAGAGGAGACCTTCCCAAGCGCGTCGAGCACGTTTTTTTCGACGACGCGGCGGAATCTGCCGGTTGATATCTTGACGCCGCGCTCGATTGCTTTTTTTATGCGGACGGCGGCGGAGCGGGCATCGGGCGATTTCGTTATGGAGCCGCCGGCGATGATTATCGTCGCCCCCGCGCGGATGACGGCGGCGGCGTTTTCGCAAGTGATGCCTCCCGCGGCCGCGACGGGAATAGATACAGCCGCGGCGACTTTGGAAACCACGTCCAAACATGTCCTGCCTTTCATCTGGTCGTCAACGGGAATGTGAACCCCCACATAGTCCGCGCCAAGATTAGCGACCTCGCGGGCGCGCGCGGCGGGATTTTTTACTTCTATCAAATCCACGATTATTCTGGCGCCGTAATTGCGGGCCGCCGCGATGGCTTCTTTGATAGTCTCGTCGCTGGCGGCGCCGAGAACTCCGACGACGTCGGCGCCGGCCTTGGCCGCTATCTCCACTTCGGCGCGGCCGACGTCCATCGTCTTCATATCGGCGACGATGGTCTTCGACGGAAAAAGTCTTTTGAGGCTCCTGACGGCCTCAAGACCCTCGGACTTTATGAGAGGCGTGCCGGCCTCTATCCAATCCGCCCCGCCGTATGAGGCGGCCTCGCTGGCGAGCGCGAGCGCCCTTTTTAAGTCAACGAAATCGAGAGCGACCTGAAGTATTGGTTTCATATTATTTATGCGTAACTCGCCTAGAATTACTCTCCGATGAATTTTAATATGACTTTGCGCGAACGCGGGCGGTTATCGAAGTCAATAAAAACAATACTCTGCCATGTTCCCAGTTCAAGATTGCCGTCGGAAAACGGCACTGACAATGACGGCCCGACGAGCGCCGCTCTGAGATGAGACGGGGCGTTTCCCGTCGGAGAGGCGGCGTCGTGGCGCCACGGGCCGCGCTCGGCCGCCAAGCGCCTGAATATCTCTTTGGTATCGGCGATAAGGCCGGACTCGTATTCCATCGTCGTAACGGCGCAGGTCGCGCCCGGCGCGAAAACGGTAAGCTGTCCATCTTTCAGAGATGTGTCCGACAAGGCGCGGCGGGTAATGTCGGTTAAGTCCACGATATCGCAATTCCCGGACGTTTTGAACTCGAATATTTTGGATATTATTTTCATATTTTTTTCATTTTAATTTTCGGGCGGCGGCGAGAGAAACCACGTTTCTGACTAACATCGCCGAAGTCACCGGCCCCACGCCTCCCGGCACCGGCGTTATCGCCGAGGCTATATCGGCGACTTCGTCGAAAGCGACGTCGCCGACGATGCGCACTGCCGTAGATCCTATCTTCGGGTCTATTATTTTTTGTCCGCGGTCGTCGAGGAGTTCCACGCTGTTTATACCCACGTCTATGACGACGGCGCCTTCTTTTACCATATCTTTCGTGACGAGTCCGGGACGGCCGGCCGCGGACACAAGCACGTCCGCGCGACGAGTGTGCGCGGCCAGATTGCGAGTCGCTATATGACAAACGGTAACGGTAGCCGCTCCCAAGCGGCTGGACAAAAGCATCGCGGAAAGCGGTTTTCCGACCACATCCCCGTGGCCGATTATCACCACCTCCTTGCCTTTAAGTATAACGCCGGCGGACTTTACACATTCCACGACGGCGGCCGCGGCGCACGGATAGACGGACCGGACGGCGCCGGAATAAAGAATATTGCCGAGGTTGGCGGGGTGTAATCCCTCCGCGTCTTTTTCGCGCGCGATGGCCGCCTGTATCTCGTAGGCGGGAATGCGCTCCGGCAGAGGGAGGTTCACCATTATCCCCGTAATCTTATATTCGGCGTTAAGTCGCGCGATTTCTTCCAATAATTCACGTTTGGTCACGGTCGGCTCAAAAGAAATGGTCTCATGCTCTATGCCGGCGGCAACGCACACGTTTTTTTGATTCTTCACGTATGAGGTAACGGACGTATTTTCTCCGACCACTACCGACGCAAGCACCGGCGCGGAAGCCATGCGCGAGATTTTATCTTTGGCCGCCGAAATGATTTTCGACGCAACAACCCTGCCGTCTATTATCTTTGCTTTCATCTTATTTTCCCGCCGGACTCTTTTTTTTATCGAATGATAAATACATCGGCAGCCCGGACCTTCATTTTTTATAGCAATATTGGGCGGCCGAGAGGTTTTCCGATTTGAATCCTTCCGACGAACGGGCGGCGGCGTCAAGAAGAAGCCCGGCGCAGGCGACATCGGAAGAAAAGTTTTTGTTCAAAATATTTTTAATGGCTGATATT
>JASEHK010000102.1 GCA_030018875.1 Endomicrobiia bacterium
CTCCGACGAGTCCGTTCCGTCCCAGTTAAGTTCATTAAGCCCCAGCGAGCCGCCGTCGGAACCGGCGGAGTTTTCCCATCTGCGGACGAGATTGCCGAACATATCGTAAATTCTCATATCAACCGAAGCGGGCGCGTTGAGTATGTAAACTATATTACAGCGCGTCTTGCGCGAATCAAACGGGTTCGGATAAGTGGAAAGACGATTGAGAATTTCGTCGGGCAAAGATACGTAAGCCACCGACGACGGCAGTGAATAAGCGCTCCATGTTCCGGCATAGTTTTTGGCGCGGATACGATAATAATAAAACTGCGACGGCGACGATGTGGCGACGAAATAGTCCGCGGCCGTGGTGGTGCCGACGGCCACCCACATGTCCGTATCGATTTTTTCCTGGAGTTCGTAATAAAGTATTCCCGATTCCGCGTCCACCACGGGGTCCCATGAGACCCAATATCCCGACGACGGCGCCCGCGACGAGGAAGGCGCATGGGATGGCGCCGAGTCCTGTTCGCGCGAGGTGGTTGACGGTTTTTCCGGCGGGGGCGGAGCGGTGAGGTCTATCTTCATTTCGAATGTGTTGACGCGCTCGTAATCGTCGGTGCTGGCCGCCTTGAACCAAAGATAATAAGTCGTGTTGTGCTTGAGGTTCAGGCGGTCGAAGTCCACTTTTCCGGCTGAAGAGACGCGCCACGCCGTGACGTCCGGCGTGTCGGTGGACGTTGTCATATCATAGGACGCGGATGCGTAGATTAAGTCCCTTACACCATTTTCGGCGGAGGACGTCCAATCGAAACTTATGCCGGATTTTTTGTTCAGGAAGTAGGTCTTTTTTCCGGGAATGAGCTCGACGCCAACGGGATTATCTATGGCGAAAACGGCCGCCGGCACGGAAGGCGTGCGACGGTCGAGAAGCCCAATCAGAGAAGAACGGGCGTACCCGAAGTTCTGGCCTGAGTTCGGCAGGTTATACTGAAGTCCCGACGAGTCTATGCCGGCGCCCACTGTCCTGTCCGGAGCGGACGCGGGGTTGAAATCATACACCACGAATATCGTTTTCGTTTGGTCGTAAATCGTAAGAGGCGAGGAAAGCCCGATGGATGCTATGCCGTTGCCGTCGAAGTCGCCCGATCCGATGAGAGTGTCGTTCGTCGGAGAAAACAAAGTGTCGCCGTCGGCGTCATAATAAATCTTAACGGCGGCGACGTTCGCGGGCACAGCAGTTCCCTCAAGGGCTATTACGACCCTATCTAAGACGGCGTCGCAGAAGGCCTTCAGGTCGGCGAAAAGCATTAGGACATTCGTCTCGGCCACGGTCGCGTCTCTGGGCGCGCGCGAGCGCACCGAGGCCGTAACTTCGTCGGGGAAGTCCTGTATCGTCGCGATGGCGGACTGTATCGGGAAATTAGCCGGCAATACCTGGTCCACGCCGCCCAGCGTAATGTAAGACGTCGAGGCCATGCGCAGCGAAATAGTCGCTCCGGCCGTCGCGCGTTTTGAGATTTCGCAGGCAATGAAATATGTCGCGTGAGCCGGTAATTTCTTATCGAGGGTTTCGGGAACGGCGAATACTATGTCGGCTGTGCCGCTTGCGAATTTCGCGCTGCCGATGGCCGAATCCGCCGCGGTGTTCAGTAGGCCGTTACCGTCGGTATCGCGGTATATTATTACGCGCTCCACATCCGAGTCTGTCGAAGTGGACCCCGTGGATCTTTCAACGCGGATTTTCGTCCACACGGCATTGTTGTCGTTGAGGGACATATAAAGAGGAAGAAATACTTTGTTATCGGACTGTCTCAAAATCGGTATCGCCGCGATTATGGGATTGACGGTAAGTTTGTCCGAGGCCACGTATATCTTGACTGACCCTGAATAGAAGCGGTATCCGGAGGGCAGTATTCCGTTGGCGCCTTCTGCGTCGAGCAGGAAATAGTTGGTCGCCAACAACGTGGTCACCGCGAACTTTACATCCTGCGTGTCCGACGAGTATTTCGAGTTCGGCGATATATCGGCCGTCAGGAAATACTGCGCGGTCGTTAAGTTATCTATGTCGGCGAATAAGCCGGGCTCCGACGGATTGTTCGATATGGATATATTAAGAAGCGCCACGCCCGATGTGTCGAAGGCGGCCGTGGAGACGAGCCGCGTAGGCCCTATGTCGTCCCAGTTGTCTGCCCTGTAAAGATTCAGTTTCTCGACGTCGGACGGAGCGAGGTTAACGCTGTCGGTGGAGATGTCCACGCGCAGGCGCTTGAACGGCGATTCACCGATGTCGGTGAGCATCGAGAAAGACGATATTCTGACGTTGCGCGCGCCTTGCTCGACCTGTGCCGGAGTTGTGGAGTGTATGGCGATGAAAACGGTGTTGGAGCTCGGGACTATTCCCAGAGGCGAGATGTCATACGGCAGATTGTTTCTGGCGAAGGACGGGTTTCCGACGGAGCCGACGCAGCCGAAATTGAATTGAGAGCCGAGAGTTTCCCCTATAGGCGCGTCGGTGGCGAGCGAATATGTGATAAAGAAATATGATGTGGTTGCCGAAACCGTCTGGTTGGCGAAGTTGACCTGCGCGATGTTTCCGACGAAGACCGCTTCGCCCAGCGCCGGCGCGTCGGCCGAATCGAAGGCGCGGTTTCCGTTGCGGTCGCGCCAGACCTTGACGGCGGTGACCGCAGCGTCGGCGGCGGAGCCCGTGCGGGTGAGCGTGACTCTGTTGGCCGAGGAGTTTGAGCCGTAAAAGTTCCACAGTCCGAGACGGGCGACGGGCTGATCGGCTTTTCTTTGCACGAGCCGCTGGGCCACCGGCACGAAGGAAGAGACCATGCCGTTCCAGCGCATCTCGGATGATGTTCCCGTCATCTTGATTTCCGACCAGGAAAGTCCGCCGTTTGCCGTGCGGAACTGCCTGCCCGAGGAACCCACGGCGACGGCAACCGCCGAAGCCGGGAAGTATGCGACTCCGTTGAAACGCCCCGCCCCCGCCGCCGAACTCACCAGGACCCACGACGCGCCTCCGTCGGCGGAGCGGACTATTGTGTCCTTATCTCCGACGGCGATGCCGTTGGTCTGGCTCACGAAAGCCACGCCGTAGAGCGGCTGGTCGGTCGCGACGGCCGAAGCCCACGAATCGCCGCCGTTGACCGTTCTCAATATCTTGCCGCCGCCGGTCGCTATAAAGCCCGTGTTGTCGTTATAGAAGAACACCTTTCTAAAATCGTCGGCGTCGCCGGGGGATATGTCCGACCAGTTGAGTCCGCCATCAAGCGTTCTGAAGAGCTTCCCTCCGGCGCCCGCCACAAAGCCCGTCGAAGGGCTCACAAAAAAAACAGAGTAAAGCGCCGGCGCGCCGGTCATCGTGCCGATGTTCGTCCACGCGGCGCCCGACGAAGTGGATTTGAGCACTTTGCCCGCGGCGCTCGCGGCATAGCCCGTCGAGACATCGGCGAAATAGACGGAGTTGAGCCTATCGGCGACGCCCGATACGGCCTGAGACCAAGCGACGCCCGAGTCCGTGCTGACGTATATCTTCCCCCCCTCTCCGACAGCGCACGCCAAAGAGCCGTCGGGCGAATGCACCCCGTAAAAACCGTTGGCGGCGCCGACATTGTATCTTTGGGCGAACCAGTCGGCTCCTGAGTTAACGGACTTTTTGACTATACCCTCGTCGGCGGCAGCCCATGCGCGGCCGCCTGCGAGAGCGCACACGTCGCGGTAGTTTTGCGAAATCGTTTCGCTGACGTTGACGACTCCCGGGCCGGCGTAAAAGAGGTTCCTCAAAATAAAGTTCTTGCTGCCCGCGTCCGACGACGTATACATGTGCGTGGACGGTATTATCTGCATTCCCGAAAACGTCGAGGTAGAAACCATACCGCCTTCGTATTCCACGGAAACGTTCGCAGGGTTATAGCCGTCGTTGGCGTAGATTACGAGATTCTCGTCTATGCCTATCGAACCCGAAGCGTCGTGAGATAACATATGTCTGATGGCCTTGGCGGGCAGAATCGTGTGCTGTTGCTGCGCCTGCGCCCATCCCGCCGACGGAGATTCGTCAACGGTTATCGTGGGATTGCCCGATTGTAGGTCGCGGTAGAAAAACGTGGCCGCTGAAGCGCCCGCGGCGATGTTGACGAAGGCGCTGCCGAAACTCCCCTCGTCTCCGGAAAGAGAAAACTCTCCGCTTCCTGAGTCGGTAACGAGCGTAATGTTCCCTGACGAATCCAGATTGAGCGCCCTGTCGAGCGAGTCGCGCGTCTCGATGTTTATCGGGCCTATTGAACTTCCCACCTCGCCGGTCAGAGGCGGCGTCGTAAAAACTATTTTTGAAACTTTGGCGGCCGCGCAGCGGGTATTCGTGGAGAAAATGATATTGTCGGAGATTTCGGAATAGTTGTCGGGAGCGTCGGCGGAGCGCACCGCAAATCCCCAGACACTTCCCGGCGCAAGACCTGTAACAACATATGTCTGGCGCTGACCGGCTATAGCGGATGTGGATATTACGGCCACCGTGGTTGCGGCGTCGAACTGCGTGGTGGTGGCGATAAGGAAGTCGGCGCGCCGCTTGATTGCGAACTTCCCTCCGACGAGATTCGCCGTTTGGTCATTATCGGACGGCGCGGTCCATGTCAGAATGACCCGGCCTTCGTCGGTGGGCGACGGGACGGCCGTAAGATCCGTTATACGCGAAGGCGAGCCGCGGTAATAGAAAGGCCCCAGAGAGCTGACGCCCGACGGAACATTTCCCTTATTGTAAGTGCGCGCGTGCAGGTACCATGAATCGGAGTTGTAGGCGGCATGAGAAATTATATTGGCTTTTTTAGTGTGCGTATCGCCCGAATCGGGATGGGTCACCGTCGAGGTATAAGGCGTCCAGATGGTCTCGGTATTGGCCCACGAATGGGTTGCCTGCGTCGTAAATATAACGCGATAGTATTCTATCGGACCGGTGGAGACATCGGAAGTGAACATAAAAGTGGATTGATAAATCGCGGTCTCCGTCGGAATCGCGTTATACTGTATGCCGGCGATCGGAGTAAACGCGAACTCCTCGGCCGTGGGCGCGGGCGCGTGGGAGTAAGTGGTGACCCCCGCGGGCAGAAGCCGTCCGTCGGAGAGACGGGCGGAGGCATTGCCGCCGTTGGCGTTGTAAGCGACGGCGTAACGGTTATAAAGCGTGTTCGCGGAAAGATTGTGCTCTATGTAATATGTGACGCCGGACGATAATTCGTAAAGAAGCCCGACAGTGTCGGATAAAAATCCCTCGGGCGAAGTCGGTATGCTCCGTGTGCCGGAATAAATCCTGTAACCCGTCTCATCCGAAGAATTGTCCGACCATTCCCAATTTATGACCGTTGAAGAAACGGCGATACCGCGGAAACCCGCAGGCCGTCGCGGGACTTTGCGATAATCGAACGCTATTTCTATAAGAGCGGGCGTGGTTGTGCCGGGTCCGGAGAGATTGGCGCGATACTGAATATAGCGCGCTTGGTGTCCTATCGCCCCGCCGTTTGTAAGCGCGACCCATGTCGCCGGCGTCGAACTCATAAGACTGAAGGCGTCGTTTGCGCGCCTGTATTCGACATTGACGCCGCAACCACCCGGGACCACGGAGCTCCAAGAGGAAATATCAACGAAAGAGTTCTCGCCGCCGAGGTCAAATACGTTTGACATATAATAAGCCGAACGATAAAATTCCCCCGCAAAATCTTCATCCGTCTCGTATATAACGACGGGCGGCGACGAAGTGTATTTCCGGACCGAAAGCATATCAAACCATGCGGTGTTCAGCCCTCCGCTTCCTCCCGAGTCGCGCTGATACTGCCATCTTATCGTAACCGCGCCGGCCGGCAAATCGAAGGTCTTG
>JASEHK010000103.1 GCA_030018875.1 Endomicrobiia bacterium
GGTATCAAGATAGAGCACTTTCATAGTTTCAATACCGCCGCAAGCCGTCCCGCGTCTATGGCCAGATGAACCAGAAACTTGTTGAGAGGATAGAGTAAAAACACGGCGGCCTTTTTTACCGTCGAAAACCCATAAACTCCGAAATACCGGAACATGAACCGCGCCCTGAACAACTGTGACAGATACCACACCGCGGCAGCGGCCAGAAACGCCGTAAACCCGAAAAGCGCCCACAGCAAAAAAGCGGCCGTGAGTTTGAGTGTTATTGAAGAACGCAGCAGATATTTCATCTGCCTCTTGTGCCGCATGGCCAGATACGCGTCGGCGTGTCCCCGTCGGAAATACCATCGCGCGACTCTTGTGATTTTGTTTGCCGTGTAATGCCAGACGCGGGCGGCGGGAACGTAACGAAACATATCGGGACCGAATTTGTCTATTATCCGGTCACAGAGGTCGGTATCCTCGCCGCTGAATCTGTCGCAGAGGGTATCGAACCCGCCGACCGTCAGGATGTCGCTTTTTTTCATTGCGGTGTTGCAGGTGGCGACTTCGGAAAGCGGAATTATCGCGCCGTTCGAAAAATTATGGAGCCGGAATCCGCCGCCCGGATGACCGAATACGGCCGCGGTAAATCCCATGAATCCCGCGTCCTTCGGAAACACCGCCCCCATGGCTCCCGTTACCCCCGGATTTTCCTCGACCGCCGACGTAAGCCGCTCAAACCAACCTTCGGTTATTTCCACGTCGTCGTCCACGAATATGACGTAATCGCCGGACGCCGCCGACACGGCCTCGTTCCGCTGAGTGGCGAAACCCGCTTTTTCCGGCGGAAGCACGATATGTTTTACCCGTGCGGGAAGCGGGGGCGCGCTCGCCGAAAGCGCCTCCACGACCACGATTTCCGTATCAGACGGGATGTATTTGTCCAGTTTGGCCAGACAGTTCTCCAGCATGCATCTGTTGTTTTTGGATATTATGGTTATGGAATATTTCACGGCATATCCTTTTAGTGCGGACGCATCATGAACGGCCATTACGTCCGTGCGCCAGAAGCACGAACCCGCCGGCAGGGAACGTAACGCGGATAATCAAAGAAAACACAAGGCCGGCTGCGTTCAGGAAAAACCATCCCGTTTTTCTGAAAACGCTATGGCTCCCCGAAAACTGAGCGCGACCGGCAGGATGACTGCCCGCCGACGGCGGACGGCCGACCGAGGCCCTGCGCATAAACCGCTTCAACTTTCTGACAATGTGGAAGACCAACTCATCGGCGTCGTGCGGCTTAACAAAAACCTCGACATTGACTAAACCCGCGCGGGATAAAACCGTCCGCAGCGCTTTGGGCGACCACAAAGTCAGATGATGCGGCGGCGCGTCAATTTCATCGTCGAAAAATCCTGGAAAGCGGTTCAGATTCGGTACGCTTATAAAAATCGCGCCGCCCGGCTTAAGCATATCCGCAGCCGCCGACACGACGGTCAACGGCGAGGCCGCGTGCTCCAAAACATCGAACATCGATATCGCGTCGAACGATTCCCTGGCGTAGGGCAGCCGCCCCATATCATTTATGTCGCCCGATATAATGGCGCCCGCGGAACCTGCGGACGCCTTCCTGACGGCGTCCGAGTTTATGTCGAATCCGTGAGCGTCCCATCCCTGAGCCGAAGCGGCGGCGACAAGACGTCCGTCTCCGCAGCCGGCGTCGAGAATTCGGCGGATGCCGTCCGGGACAGGTCCGTGAGCGAGGATATCGAACATTTTGGCGGCGCGCCAATCGCCCATGCCTTTTTTTTCCGCCGCTCGGACGAGGTCTTTCTGCGGAGAAGATTTATGCGCCGAATAAATCCCGGAACTTTCGTACCACCTGCGGTCGGCGGAACGCATGGGTTCGGAGAAACTCAGGTCGCAGCGACGGCAATATCTTACGGCATAACCGTCGCCCGGCTCGACACCGGGACGGACGCAAGACGCTCCACTTGCGCCGCACAAAGGACAGACAGTGGACGTTCCGCTATCTATCGGCATAACGACCGGTAAACCTCCATGGTATCGGCCGCGCATTTGCGCCACGAGAACTCGCCGGCCCTTGATACACTTTTTCCGCTCAACACCACGCGAAGATCCGGGTCGGACGCGATTTTATACATAGCATCGGCGATTTCTTCCGCGTTTTCCGGGTCGACCCCGAGTCCGGCATCGCCGGTAACTTCGGGCAAAGAGGATGTGCGGGAGACGATGACGGGCTTTCCGCAGGACATGGCCTCAAGCGGCGGCAGTCCGAATCCTTCGTAAAGCGACACATACGCAAACATCTGACAACCATTGTAAAGAAGCGGGAGTATCTCCTCCGGAACATAACCCGGCATTATAACATGCGTTCCAAGCCCGCACTCGTCTATCGCGCCGGTTATCTCCTCGCTTTTCCACGCGGACGCTCCGGCTATAACGAGTTTATGTGAACTTTTGATTCTATCTTTGAACATCTTAAAAGCCCTTACCAAAACCGGCAGGTTCTTGTTTCTGCCCAATGTGCCCACATATAGTATATACGGATATGATATGCCGTAGCCGCGAAGAGCGGCGTCTATTTTTTCTTTATCGTCTATCGGGCGACATCGCTCGTCCGGAGCCAGATAGGTCACCGCGACTTTTTCCTTCGGCACTCGCAGGAGTTCGACTATATCATTCTTGGATGATTCGGATATGGTTATTATCTTGTCGGCCCGCTCGGCGCTTTTGAGCACCCACTTGCGAAACGGCTCTACGGAATCCGGATAGAGCAACGGATTCTTAATAACCGTCAGGTCGAAAAGGGTTACCGCCAGTTTTGCCCTGCGTGTAACCGGCGAACGGTAACTGACGGAATGAAAGACATCCGCATCCCCCGATAAAAATTCTATGGGAGGATAATTGACGCCGAGTTTGTCCCACAAAATCTCCAGGCCGTACCGCGGGAAAGAAGTGGACACGCACGAAAAACCCATACGGACGAAATCCGGATTCTTGATTCCGTAATATTTACGCGCCGCGGGGTTAAACGTATGAAAAAACAAAGCGCGTTCGCCCGCGGGCATTAGCGCGGCGATGCCTTCCAGAAGTTTTCTTGTGTAACGGGCGCCGCCGGTCTCGGTGGGTCCCAGAAGAGGCGAGGCGTCAATGGTTATCTTCATCGGCTCAATGCGGTTTTATAAGTATCTATCGAGCGGCGCGCGGTTTGCGCCCACGTAAACCCTGCGGCGCGCGCGCGTCCGGCGGCTATTCTGTCGGCGCGCAAATTGTCGTCGGAAAGCAGAGCCGCAATGGCCGCGGCCACATCTTCGGCGGAAGCGGGATTTACCGTGATGCCCGCGTCTTGCGCCACTTCCGGCAAAGAAGACGACCCGGAAACGACCACGGGGCATCCGTAAGACATCGCCTCCAGCACCGGCAGACCGAATCCTTCGTAGAGCGAAGGAAAAACCAGAAGACGGGCGGCGCGGTAAAAACACGATAGTTCGACGGTAGGCACGTTTTTACACGTTATAATTTCGCCTGAAAGACCGCGTGAATCCGCTTCACGGTAGAACTCATCCGAACCGTATCCGTCGGCGCCAACTACCACAAGATTGCACGAAACTCCGCCCCGTTTAAGGATAGACATCGCGGATAGAACCGCGGTCAGGTTCTTTCTTTTTTCTATCCGCCCGACGGCCAAAATAAATATCGGTGGCAAGCCGTACTTTTTTTCGATATCGCATTCGCGGGGCATTTCTCCGGTTGAAGGCGGCGCTAAGTATACAACATCTATATTCTCCGGCGATATGCCGTATATGTCGGTTATATCCTTTTTAGTATTCTGTGAGGCCGCTATTATCCTGTCGGCGGCCAATGCCGAACGCCGTACCGATTCGCGCCACGGCTTATATACTTCCGGATACCAGTCGATGTTGATCTCGAAACTCAGGTCGTGTATTGTCACCACACTTCGGGCATTTAAAACTTTCGGAAGCAGAAAAGACGTTCCGTGATAGATGTCGGCCGCGCCGGCGAAGAACTCGACGGGTAGCCGGTTAAGCATGAAAGAACCCCTCAAAGGCCACCGGCTGACTTTCCGGCTGAAATTCCGTAGCGGCGGGCAGAAAATCATCGACTCCATGCTCCGCGCGCCGAAACCTCCGCGGCCGCCGTAGAGAACATACTCGTTGTCCGCGTCAATCTCCGCGAGTCCCGATATCAGACCGCGAGTATAAACGCTGATACCCGCGGTCCCGTGATAAAACGCGGATGCGTCCAGAATTATTTTCATAATGCGTCCCGAAATATCGTCAATCCTCTTTGTATTCCAGTCCCGCAGTCCGCATCATCGCCCGGAATCCGGCGTTTTCCGCGGGGTCGGATAAAACCCTGTCCGCTTTGAACGAAAATATCTTGCCTCGGAAAGAAACATTATAATTGCAATCGCGGCATATCCCCGAAAAATCGCGTTTTTTATGCCTTTTTATCATATCCAGACGGGCGGGCGAGGCGAGAACGGCGGAGAGCGGCATTGTTTTTAAATCGCCGAAAACCACCGAAGCGTGAAAATCGTGCGGGCACGGAATGACCGTTCCGTCCCACGTCGCGAAAACCGTTCGCGAGGGATAAAAGCACGGATATCTTTTCGACGTCCTGAAAGGCCTAAGTGTTTTATTTTCGATGGCGTCGCACTGATTTTCATATTTAAATGAAAACTCCAGCCGCGCCGGCGTGTCTTTGAAAAGCCGCGCGAAATCCATTATCTCCGTCTTATTATCCTCGAAAACAAGCATATGTATGTGAGTGTTGTCCTTCAACTGGCCGGAACGGGCGAGTGCCTTAATGTTTCCGACAACATTATCGAAGTCCAGACCGGTGATTCTCTCGTAGGTCTCTTTGCGACCCGCGTTAAAACTTATATCCACATGAGAAATACCTTCGGGAATAAACGAAGTGTGCGACCCGTTGGTGACTATCGTGGTGGAGACGCCCCGCCCGGAATATGCCGAGATCGCGTAATCGAAATATTTTTGCACTCCTTCGACGAGATAGGATTCCCCCACCCCGCACAACTCGGCGTTGGAGAACAGGCCGGACTCCGCCGACGTATCCACCGTCCTCTTAAAAAGTTCAAAGTCCATCACGCCGCGCGGACGGGTCATGGTACTGTTAAGGCACGTCTGACAGCGGGCGCTGCACAGGTTGGTCAGTTCCAGAAAAATATTATACCCTGACTTTTCCTTTTTACCTGTCAGAAAACTTAATAATCGATTTATACCTATTTTTTTCATCTTCGCTCAGATACAGTAACCAGTTTGACACGGCAAAGAACGACGTGGCCGATATGACGCTAAAGAGGTATCCCAATGGCCCCGCCATAAGAAAAATGACGTACGCCGCGACCAGCATCGCGGAGGGAAGCCATAGGACATCCCTTATGAATTCAACAAAACTTACGCCGGAGACCTTCAGCAGCTTTACCCCCAGCAGCGTGAAAGAAACGAACCACGCCAATGCGAAAGCGTACACCGCCCCCATGACTCCGAACCGTCCGATAAAAAACCATCCGGAAACGAAACTTACGATTACGAAAACCAGCTGAGTGAATCCGTGCCATTTGGGAGGTTCCTGCCCCCAAAAGATGCCGCATCCGACGGTATTAAGCGATGCCATCGTCCATATAACTACGAGTATTCTCATTATCGCGGCGGATAGTTCGTGGCCCGGGCCCAGCCACAGCGAATATAAAACTTCGGATGAGCAAAAAAGAAAAAAACCCAGAGTAAAGCTGGTCAAAATACTGGCCTTGGTTCCCATTATGAAAAGTTTTTTCAGTCCGGAGGCGTCGTTTCTGGC
>JASEHK010000104.1 GCA_030018875.1 Endomicrobiia bacterium
ATATATTACAATCCGGCGGGGCTTGCCTTTATGTATTCCCCCGAGATATATATATCCCACGCCACGCTATTGACCGAAGACAAACTCTCGGCTTTCGGATATTCTTTTCCGACGGACGCCGGCACATTCGCGATGGCGCTTGATTATCTTTCCGGGCCGGAAATATTTGGGGTCAGCGAAGGCGTGGCCGGCAAACCTTTTTCCTACTATACCGGCGCCGGCAATTTTGGATACGCCCTGCGCTTCGGAGACTCCAGCGGCTTCGGCGTCACTCTCCGTCATGCGATAGACACAATAGAAAGCTCCGTGGAAAACTTCACCGGCGCCGACGCGGGTTTTCTTCTCAGATCGCGCGACGAGGTCTTTTCGCTGGGCGGCTCCGCGACGAATCTCGGAATATCGGGAAGCGCGGGAACGGCGACGATGGACAGGATTTATCGCGGCGGCTTCTCCTTCAAGTGGTCGTTGCCGGAACATTACTCCGACATAATATTGGCCGCGGGCTACTCACAAGTTCAAGGCAAAAAACCGGTTTATTCGGCGGCCGTCGAACACATAGGCGCCAAGGTGCTGGGCCTGAGAGTGGGATACGAATATCCTGTGGACGACTACCGCAGAACCGCTCATGATCCGCTATCGTTTTTCCACGCCGGCGCAAGCCTCCGCTTCTCGAACTTTCAGCTGAATTACGCTTACAAACCGCTGGCTTCTTTGGGCGATTCGCACCGCATTGACTTACAGTGGCGCCTCTACGGGTGGGGTCTCAGAAAGAAAAAAATGCCCGCCCGCCTGAAGATTGACCCGAGAGTGTTTTCCCCCAACTCCGACGGAGCCAAGGATAATGTATTCTTGATACCTGAGGTCACGACCTTAAAAAGAATAGACGCATGGGAGCTTAAAATCACAAGCGGCGCGGCAGAAATAAGAAAATACACCGACCGCGAAACGCCGCCCAAAATCATCGTCTGGGACGGCAAAGATTCAAGGGGAGATACCGTTTACGAAGGCGTTTACCGCGTGATATTCACGGCCGAAGACAAGCACAGAATGGCCATCTCCGACGACAAAACCGTGACGGTGGACATCACCCCTCCGGAGGCGTCTCTGCGCTCGGCGACTACGATATTTATGCCTTCGCCCGACGGCTTGGGCGAAACCGCCACCTTCTACGCGACTATGCGCGACCCGAACTCGATAGACCTCTGGCAGATAGTGATAACCAACTTTCGCGGAAAGTCCGTCAAACTTTTCCGCTCGACCGCAAGCGCGACCATAGGCGCGGCGGACTCGGGCGCGACATGGTGGGCGTGGGACGGCCGCGACGACCACTATGAAACGGCCGTGCCGCCCGGAGAATACACGGCCACGCTCACGGCTGTGGACCCCGGCGGCAACAGAACGTCATCTTCCCTGAATGTCCGCGCGGCGCAAAGAGTGGAGGTCGTCGTGCGAGAAGTGGTTCGAGAGGTCGAGGTCGCCGACGGCCCTCGGGGACTCGTAATGACGCTGGCAAGTCATGTCCTCTTTGAATCGGGAAAATCCGAAATTAAACCTTACGCCAAACGCGCGCTCGACGAAGTCATGGAGATACTCAAAACATATCCCGAAAACAATGTGCTCATAGAGGGCTATACCGACTCGGTAGGATCATCTCACCGTAACAGAATTCTTTCGAGCAAGAGGGCGTGGGGGGTTTACAGTTACCTTGTGAGAAACGGCGTTGATTCGTCTCGCCTGACGGTGAAGGGTCTAGGGCAGGAAAACCCGAGAGCATCCGACGGTACCGCGTCGGGCCGCGCCATGAACCGAAGAGTCGAAATAATAATTCAGAAAAAAGAAGCCCCGTCGAAAAGCTCCCTGAAACCGCTCGTCGCGGAATCCACCGCCGCGGCTACCGGCGCGGCCATAGGCGCGGCAAGCGGCGCTGCCGCAATACTCTCCCCCGACACTACACTACCACCGACGAATGGGACGCCCGTCAGGGCGCCGCCGACGATATCTCCGCAAAATACTCCCGAATAATATCGTTCAATCTTCCGTATGGCCAAAAAACTTTTCCGAATAACCGCGTTCTTCTTTTTATTCGCGCTGATAATTTTCGGCGCGCTCGGCGGGATTTTGAGGGTGACATTGTCTCCCGAGCGGGTGCGCGCCATAACTATTCATCATCTCGGCAGGCGTCTCGACAGGGAGGTTTCCGTCGGAGACGCGCGAATATCGTGGCGCGGGTCGTTAACGTTCAGGGATATAAGGATATTCGAGAAAACCCGCGCGGCTGGACGCGGCACGGCGGCAAGGCGCGAGATTTTTTCGTGCGAATCGGCGGAAGCTCGCCAAAGCATAATCAGTCTCTTGAAAGGTTCGCGCAACATCGCCCAGTTGAGGTTTCATTCGCCTGCTATAACGATAACTCAGCGGCATCTGCCGGATTTCAGGCGGGTATTTGAGATTCCGCGATACTCTTATTCCGGAAGCGGCTCCCGACGCTCATCTCCAAGCGCGGCGCCGAAAAAAGACGGTGGAGCCGTCGGCGGAATCTATGGGCCGGCAAAAATAATAGGAGTATCTAAAATCGTTGTCGAGAACGGAACTCTGAAAGTCGTAAACCGCGGCAAAAACGACTTTACCATTCGTGATATATCCGGCGTTTTCGAAACGATTGACGGCGGCGCCGTCGGGGTTAAGGCGGGATTTAATTTTACGAATGATGTAGTGAAAGCGAAGGTCTTTATAGAAGCCGAGACAGACGGCGAGTCCGAGGAAGTTTCCGTCGGCAAACTCGTGGTGGAAACCAGAGGCGCGACTTTATCAGGGAGCGCCCGAGTCCGAAACTATCTCGAACCCGAACGGCTCGGATACTCAATAAAACTTCGCGCGGGGGCTCAAGACGTCGAAAAGATATTCGGAGGAGACGTCGCCAAAATATTCAGGCTCGTCGGAAAAGGGGCCGACATAGAAATATCGGGCACGCTTTCAAAAACCTCGTTTCGGGGACTTATCGAAGGCGCCGACATTACCGTCAACTACCCTGTCAAGCAATTAAGAAATGTTACCGAAGCATAAGTCGTTGAGCAATTAAGAATGTTACCGAGACCCGGCCTCCTTTTTAGGTAAATTTCTCTAACAAGAAACATCAAGCCACATCCTTGAAGTCGCGTTCAAAAGAGCGGCGCATCGCCGCAAGTTGCTTGGCGGAGCGTCTTCCTATGACAAACCCTGGTCCGCGCCAAGGCGAGCGATTTAATGCGGCGGGCGATGAAGCCAAGGGCGAAGGCGGGGATTTGGAAGCCAGAGCGAAGATTTTAGAAAGTTTACGATCGATGGATTCTGAGAGCGCAAAAGGATCCAGAGACGAAGAGAGGGATTTAAGGTATTCAAGTTTGGGGTTTAATTTTCTTTGGGATGAGATGAGACGTTGGAGCGGAGTTTGGGATGAGTCGTATTTTCTTACGAGCCGGCTTCCGATGCGGCATTTTCGGATGAGTTTCAAGGACGGCTGAAAGAGATTTTGAAAGAGGCGCAATTCGTTTTGGTAGAGATCGTTGAAGGCGCAAAGCGACTTGGGAGAATCGAACCTGTCCCAGCCGAATATTTTTCTTACGTGAGTCCAGTTTTTCTGTTCTATGTGGGCGTTGTCGTCTTTTTTGTAAGGTCTTGAGCGAGTGAATTGAACGGGCGGATTTGACTTGCGGCAAAAATCCAAAAGGTGAAAGTTGATGAACTCTTCGCCGTTGTCGGAGTCGATGCCTTTTAGGGCGAAAGGGAGGTTTTGTTTTATTTGTTTTAATGCTTCAAGGACGCCCATTTTACCCTTGCCCATAACTGCGCGGCGTTCCGTCCAGCCGCTAAGAAAATCGGTGACATTAAGCGTGTAAATGAAGTCGCCCGAATTGGAGTTTCCGCAGTGGGCGACCGTGTCAATTTCAAGGAAGCCGGGTTTTTTTATGTCCCAGGCGTGGGTTTTAACGGGAATCATGGATTTCAACAAAGCCCCCGGGCGGGTTGTGGAATAGATACGTTTTTTGATGGAAAGTTTTTTTGATCTTAAACGGTTGTCCATTTGCCTTGGGCTGATGTTAAGAAGCAAGAGTTCATCCTGTGAGTTTATACTGAAACGTTTTTTGGCGAAAGGAAGCCATAGAGGCAAAGCGCCTTTGAGTCGTTGGGAGCACAGATATCCCGACGCGCGCCAGATGTTTTCGAGGATGTCAATTATGTGCCGGCCGTATTTTGGCCGGCGGGACATTTTGGGGTGAGGCCCTTCGGGCGGTTTGGGATTGTTTAAGACCCTTACGGCATGCTTTCTGTGGTAGCCGCAAATTTTGACGAATTCCGATAAAATCCGGCCTTTGGCCTCTTTGTCGGCCTTGTGATAACGAGCGTAAATGCTTTTCAGATATTCCATTTTGAATCGCGGGTCCATGATGTTACCCTCCTTAATTGTAGGGTAACATTTTATATTGCGCAACGCCCCGCGCTACGGTAACATTTTACATTGCGCAATTCGGCCTCTTGACACGCCCCGCCCAGAGTTGTAGAATTACCTCACGTAAATAAAGTCCGGCGGGGGAGGAATGGAAGCGTGTAATCTTTCGGCTCAGACCGGTTAAAAAATGACAGCCCGTGCGGCGTTTCCGTCGCTGCGGGCTTTTTTTGTTTGATGATTAAGATTGATTATATTAACTTCGTCTCAATAATCTAACGCAACGCCTCACATACCCATAAAAAACTCTTGACAATCCTTTATATATGTATTATAATTCAGTATAACCTAAATAAAAGGACATATACTATGAATAATACGTATTACTCCAATCTTCAAATCAGAGAGATTTTCCATATCTCTTTTTTGAGGCAGTTCGCCAAGAAGTTCAAACCGTCTTTGTACGCTCTCAAAGGCGGCGTCAATATGCGTCTCTATTTCAAAAGCCCGCGGTATTCCGAAGATATGGATTTGGACGTCAACACGGTAAGCGTCGTCGCATTGCGCGACGGCGTAATGAAAATCATAACATCCGCGACTTTCGCGGATGAATTAAGAACTTTTGGAATCACAGATGTGCGTCCTCCCGATATTTCAAAGGCAAAACAGACGGAAACCACCCAGCGATTCAAAATACATCTTCTTACCGCAGGCGGAGAGGATTTGTTTACGAAAGTCGAGTTTTCAAGGCGAGGCGGCGGCAAGTCCGTTACGGAATCCATACCGGCTGAGGTTTTGCGTCCTTACAAGTTTTCCCCTTTTATAATTTCTCATTATGACGCAAGAATCGCGGTCGAGCAAAAAATCGGGGCGCTCGCCGGACGGAGCGTGGCGCAGGCAAGAGACATCTTCGATATTCACACGCTTTCCACGCAATATTCCCCCGACGACGATATCGCCATATCATCCAAAATCCGCAAAGTCGCTGCGGAAAACGCGCTGGCGGTGGGCTTCAATCAATTCAGAGACACGGTGCTTTCGTATTTGCCCGAGGATAACCGTATGATGTATGACAATCGAGACGCATGGGACGACATAAAACTTAAAGTGAGCGAAATCATATGCCCCCAAAAACAGCGGTAATAAAATATATAAAACAATTGGGGCGGCCGGTTTTTTCCACGCGCGAGATAACGGATATTTCAGGAAAGGGCGCGTCCGCAGTGACGCAAGGGCTCAATCACCTGTCGTCACAAGGGGTCGTGCGGAAACTTTATCGCGGCGTTTGGGCCGAAACCGGCAGGGACAACATAAATCCCTACGCGCTGATTCCCCACCTAATCGCTCAAGGCAGGGCTTACGTATCATTCTTAAGCGCCCTTCATATACA
>JASEHK010000105.1 GCA_030018875.1 Endomicrobiia bacterium
CGGCGGGAACGCGGTGCGGTATCAAGAAAAAAAACAAAAAAGACATCGCGCTTTTCTACTCGGATAGACCCTGCGCGGCGGCCGGAGTTTTCACTCAAAACGCTTTCAAAGCCGCGCCCGTGACGGTTTCAAAATCGCGGGTCGGCGGCCAATGCCGCGCGATAATAGCGAACTCCGGAAACGCCAACGCCTGCACGGGAGAGCGGGGCATCAAAGACGCCCGCGCCACTTGTCGCAAGATTGCGACCGCGCTGGGCATAAAGCCCGCAGAAGTTCTCGTGGCTTCCACCGGAGTAATCGGACAGTTTTTGCCGATGTCTAATATCCGTCGCGGCGTAAAAATCCTCGCCGCGAAAGTGAAAAAGGGTTTAGGCGACCCCGCGAGCGCGGCCGAGGCGATAATGACGACGGACACATTTCCCAAAACCGCGTCCGCCTCGTTCAGCGCCGGCGGAAAAACTTCGACGATATGGGCATGTGCCAAGGGCTCGGGTATGATAGCGCCAAATATGGCGACCATGCTTTCGTTCATACTTACCGACGCGGCGGCGACGAAAGCGGCATTGTCGTCGGCGCTGAAGGCGGCCGTCGCCGTGTCTTTCAATCGTTTGACGGTGGACTCCGACACATCCACAAATGACACCGTACTTATACTCTCCAACGGCGCGGCGGGAAACCGCCCGATAAAAAAAGGCGGCAGGGACTTCGCGGTATTCTGTGCAGCGCTTGAAAAACTATGCGCGCGGCTGGCCGAAACCCTTGCGTCCGACGGAGAGGGCGCCACCAAACTCATAATCGTCAACGTCGCGGGAGCCAGAAACGAGACCGACGCGGCGCGAGCGGCAAAATGCGTCGCCGAGTCGCCGCTCGTCAAGACCGCTGTCTACGGACGAGACGCCAACTGGGGAAGGGTCGTAGCCGCGCTGGGACGAAGCGGCGCGGCCGTCGAGCCGGCGAAAACCGCTGTGGCTTTCGGCGGGCTTTCGGTGTTCAAGCGCGGAAGGCCGTCGGGATTTTCCGAAAGCGCGGCGGCGAAAATTTTATCGTCGAAGAAAGTCGAAATCAACATAGATATGGGTATCGCCAAAGGCGCGGCGAGATACTTCACCTGCGATTTTTCGGAAGGTTACGTCAAAGTCAACGCCGCGTACAGAACATGAAAAGCATCGTGTTTGTGTGCACCGGCAACACATGCCGTTCGGTGATGGCCGAGTACCTGACGCGCAAAATGCTTTCCGTGGCGACGGGCGGCCAAAATTTTAAGGTTTCATCGCGCGGCACGGCGGCTGCGGCGAGCTTTCAGGTGCCTGAAATCGTCAGGATATTGCTCGCCGAAGAGGGCATAGCCGTGGATGAACATAAATCCTCGACGGTGGAGGCTTCGGACATCGAAGATGCCTCGGTGGTCTTCACGATGGAACGACACCACAAAATCCTCATCGAGACATTGTTCGGCCATTCGGAAAAGATAAAGCTTCTTGGATGCGCCAGAGAGATACCCGACCCCGTGGGACAAGCCGACGAGGTTTATCGCGCGACTTTCGGGGTCATAAAGGCCCGCTTGTCCGTCGTCATATCCGACATAATACGGGAAGGACAAAATGACTCTTAAAAAAAACGACTTCGATATTTATTCCCTGATAAAAAAAGAACTCCGCAGGCAGCGGAACGGTCTGGAACTCATCGCATCGGAAAACTTCGCGTCCGCCGATGTTATGGCCGCACAGGGCTCCGTGCTGACGAATAAATACGCCGAGGGATACCCGGGCCGCCGATACTACGGCGGCTGCGAATATGTGGACGGCGTCGAGGACATCGCCCGCGAGCGGGTAAAAAAACTATTCGGCGCCGAACACGCCAACGTTCAGCCACACTCGGGGACACAGGCCAACATGGCCGTTTACTTCGCGGTCTTGAACCCCGGAGACACCATAATGGGAATGCATCTGGCTCACGGCGGCCATCTCTCCCACGGACATCCGGCGAGCTTTTCGGGGAAGTACTTCAAGGTAATCCCGGTAAACTTAAGAAAAAAAGATATGCTGCTTGACTACAACGAGATAAAAACTCTGGCGCGAAAACACCGTCCCAAATTAATCGTGGCGGGCTCTTCGTCATATTCCCGCGTGATAGACTGGCGCAGGATATGTTCCGTTGCCAAAAGTATCGGCGCATATTTTATGGCCGATATCGCCCATTACGCCGGACTCGTCGCGGCGGGCATTTACCCGTCGCCAGTGCCATACGCCGACTTCGTGACCTTCACGACTCACAAGACCATGCGCGGCCCCAGGGGCGGCGTGATACTCTGTAAAAATAAATTCGCCAAGGACATTGACAGAACGATATTCCCCGGCACTCAGGGCGGGCCGCTTATGCACGTGATAGCGGCCAAGGCCGTGGCCTTCAAGGAGGCCTCTACGGCGGGGTTCAGAAAATATCAGTCGCAGGTTTTGGCGAACGCCAGAGTTCTGGCGGCGTCTCTGGAAAGTCGCGGACTAAAAATAGTAAGCGGCGGCACAGACTCTCACATGTTCATGGTTGACGTCACACCCGTCGGGCTGACGGGAAAGGATGCTCAGGCGATACTTGAATCCGCCGGCATCACCGTCAACAAAAATTCCATACCTTACGACAAGCAAAGCCCCGCCGTCGGAAGCGGCATCCGCATAGGCACGCCGGCCGTGACAACGCGAGGCATGAAAGAGCGCGAAATGGAAATCATCGGCGATGCGATATCGTCGCTTCTTCAAAAACATGCTTTGGCGGCGGCGCCCAAAAATATGGCAACGGCAAGGGCGCAAAAAATCGTCCGGACGCTCGCCTCGAAATTTCCTCTTTATCCGAACTTAAAATCTTAGTCCAGGAGGCATCTTAAATGAACTTGAAAAACGTCAGGATAATCGAACACTCCCTCGTGCAGCACAAACTCAGCGTCTTGCGCGACAAAGAGACGCGCCCGAAGGACTTCCGCGAAGTCCTCAAAGAAATCTCCGCGCTGATGTTCTACGAAGTAACCCGCAACGTGGCGACGAAAAAAGTGAGAACCAAAACTCCACTGGGCATCGCCCCGGGTCGCGTAATATCGGGTAAAATGATATGTATGGTGCCGATACTCCGGGCGGGACTTGGGATGACCGAAGGGATACATCCTCTTCTCCCCCAAAGCCGCATAGGCCACATAGGTCTTTACCGCGACCCAAAAACACTTCTGCCCGTGGATTATTTTATAAAACTTCCGCTCGATATAGACAAGCGCTTAGTGGTTCTATTAGACCCGATGCTTGCCACCGGCAATTCGCTCGTGGAGGCGATAAATATATTGAAGAAAGCAAACGTCAAAAAGATAATTTACCTCGGCATACTCGCGGCGCCCGAGGGAATAAAGGTAGTGCAAAAGTATCACCCCGATGTTCCGCTCTATCTGGCCGCCGTTGACAAGCGTCTTAATTCGCACGGCTACATAATACCCGGCCTGGGCGACGCGGGCGACAGATTGTTCGGTACGAAATAAATCGCCGCTTTGGCTTCGATTCAAATCTGTCATTGCGAGGACTCCGATGGCCATCGGAGGACAAAGCAATCTCGCATTTGTTGCCGCATAAAAAGTGAGATTGCTTCGGTCCCCCGCCTCGGCGGGGTACCTCGCAATGACAATGCGCAAAAATAATAAGTGCTCCTATACTTAACCACATTTATCGCGTCTTTCGCGGGCGCCGTCGTTTTTGTGCCGGTATCCATACTTCTGGCCAGAAAGTTCGACGTGCTGGATCATCCCCGCGCGCGCAAGGTGCACAGGTTGCCGCTGCCCAGATGGGGCGGCATAGGAATTTATCTTGGCATAGCATCGGGCATCGTGGCCGCGTGCTATATATTCCCCTCTTTCAGAGAACTTCTGACTCACAACTATAAAGGCATCGTGCTTGAAAAACAACTTCGCGGCATCGCCTTCGGCGCGACGGTCGCCGTAATCATAGGCGCCGTGGACGACAAAAAAAATATCCGCGCCGCCACAAAACTTTTGGCCCAGATAATAGCGGCCTACGTCGCGATGGACTTCGGCGTCAGGATATTCGGCCTGACGATACCGTTTCATAAGACCGTGGCTTTTCCTCAGATACTACAGCAACTCGTCACGGTCTTATGGATAATCGGTTTTATGAACACGATAAATCTCGCCGACGGTCTCGACGGCCTGGCCGCCGGAATCGTCGCCATCGCGGCGGCCGCGTTCTTTGCGGTAAGCGTCATTCTCTCCAAAGGGGCGGCCGTTGACCTCTCAAGGCAGTTGACCCTCTCGGCCGTATTGTCTCTGGGCGTGGCGGGCTCGTCACTGGGTTTTCTGGCGTATAATTTTCCCCCCGCAAGGGTTTTTATGGGCGACTCGGGGGCGCTGATGCTGGGCTTTATGCTCGCGACGATATCGGCCACGGGCACTCTCAAGAGCACTGCCTTTCTTTCTCTCTTCATACCTATAACGGTTGTGGCGATGCCCATATTAGACGTGTGCTTATCTATTTTCAGACGTTGGAGAAAAGGCGTGAAACTTTCCACGCCCGACAAAGAACACATACACCACAAGTTCCTTGAGTTTGGATGGACACAGCGCGAAGTGGTGTTGCTTATGTACGTGCTGACTTTAATTCTGGCCAACCTTACGGTTATTCTTACGATAATCAGAAAATAAAAATGCTCCGAAAAAAAATCAAGATAATATCGGTGTTCGGAACGCGGCCCGAAACCATCAAAATGTCGCCGGTGGCCGCCGAACTCGTCCGACGGAAAAATCTTTTTTCGAGCGTCGTGTGCGTAACTGCCCAGCACCGCAAAATGCTCGACGACGCGATGAGCGCTTTCGGACTCAAATCAAATTACGACCTGGATATAATGCAGGACTCCCAGACGCTCACCCACATAACCGTTGCCGCGCTCGAACGGCTGGAAAAGGTCTTTGCGCGCGAGCGTCCGGACATGGTTCTCGTTCACGGCGACACAACTACGACATTGGCGGCATCCCTGGCCGCTTATTATCGTAAAATACCCGTCGGACACGTGGAGGCGGGATTAAGAACTTTTGACAAATACCAGCCCTATCCCGAGGAAATGAATCGCCGCCTCGCCGACGCGATGTGCGAACTTCATTTTGCGCCCACGGCGGCGGCGCGCGAGGCGCTACTCTCGGAGAACATCGGCCCGAAAGGTATTTTCACGACGGGCAACACCGTTATAGACGCTCTGAAAACCGCTCTTGAATCCATTGAAAAAACGGTAATATTCATTCCTTCAACCGGCCGGCGGTATCCGCAAAAATCGCTGGCGCCCGACTCTCGGCGATTTATTCTTATGACGTGCCACCGGCGGGAAAACTTCGGCCGTCCGGCGCGCGAGATATTTTCCGCCGTCAGAGACTTCGCCGCCGCAACGGGTATCGCCGTGGTGTATCCCGTCCATCCGAACCCGAACATATCCGAACCGGCGAAGAAAATTCTGGGGAATTCCAAAAACATACGGCTTATCGAGCCCGTGGATTATTTCACGCTCGTAGAACTTATGTCGAAGGCTTATTTTATTCTGACGGATTCGGGCGGATTGCAGGAGGAAGGCCCCTTCTTGAAAAAACCGGTGCTGGTTTTAAGGAACGTCTCGGAAAGGCCGGAGGCCGTCGCGGCCGGAGCGGCCGCACTAATCGGCAACGGATACGACGGAGTAAAAAAAGCCCTGACGCGGCTGGCGTCGGACAAAAAATTATACGCG
>JASEHK010000106.1 GCA_030018875.1 Endomicrobiia bacterium
CCGTCGGAGATTTCGCGGCTCCCGGCCGTCTCATCGCGCGTTCCGCCTCGACGCATTTTTTCAGGAACGCCTTTCTTTTCTGGGTAGCGTTCAAATCGGCGTCGTTCTTCTGCGCCGCCGTGTCCGTTGTCCCCGCCCGGACCGTCCCCGGATTTAACGCCGCGTACGCGCTTCTGCCGGCGGTGGGCATCGGCGTGTTTTTTTACAATTTTTATGACTCGGTTTTAAGGGTGGTCAGAAAATGAAACGCCTCGCGCTTTCGATATTCGCCAGATTGCTTTTGGCGCAGGCCGTGTGGAACGCCCAACGCATGCAGAACATAGGATTTCTTTGGACGGTTATGCCATTTTTGAAAAAAATCTACCCCGACACGGAGAATCTTAAAAAAGCATGTCTGAGGAATCTTGAATTCTTCAATACCCATCCGTATTTCAGCGGGATATTCGCGGGTATCCTGATACACTGGGAAAAAAAGAACCACGAACTCGTCTCCAAGGTCAAGGTGTCGTACGGCGGGCCGATGGCGGCTCTGGGCACTCAGATGTTTTGGTCAACCCTCAGGCCGTTGGCCGGCATAACGGCAATTCTCGCGGCGTTTGCCGGCGCCGGGCCGATGGCTTCGGCCGTCATATTTCTCGTAACTTACAACGCCGTCAGTCTTCCCCTCAGGTATATTTTCGTCGAGCGCGCGGCCGTCGTCGGGCTGGATTTTTTCTATGTTCTGAAACGCGCGAACCCCGGCAAGATAATATGGTATATGCAGTTGGCCGGCGTGGCCGCGGCATCCGCCTCGGTTTATTTCTATTATTCAAACTTTCCGACGGATTCGTGGCTTATGGAGCACGCTTTCGCCGCCATAGTCGCGGCGACTCTTCTAATGCACGTCTTTATGAAGAAGATATCGGGACTTAAGATTTTTTACGCCGTGGTCGCGATATCCGTAGCATGTGCCGTGTTGCTCGGAGGCGGCAGGTGAAAGAGCTATCCGTAAAACTTAATCTTCCGTGCGGACTTCATATGCGGCCGGCGAGCGTATTCGTGCGCGAGGCCGCGAAGTTCAAGTCTAAGATAACGGTCTTCAACGGCGACCAGATGGCCGACGCAAAGAGCATAATGGGTCTTCTCACTCTTGCATTGGGCAACGGTTCCGTCATGCGAATCGTCGCCGACGGAGATGACGAGGATAAAGCCGTTGAGCGTCTAAAGAAAATAATAAAAGAGCATCTCGACGAAGAAAATCCGAGATTAGGAGATTAGGAATTGGGAAATACGCGCCGACCAAGGTCGGCAACTACAACACTATGGGTTACTTTTGTAGTTGCCAAGCTTGCTTGGCATTAGGGAATTGGTTTTTTTTAGACCTAATCTCTTAATTTCCCAATCTCATAATCTACTATTTACGGCGGGGAAAATATTATGGATAACCTTCAAAAACAGAAAATATTTACCGGGATACCCGCGTCTGTCGGCATCGCGGTGGGGCGCGCGTTCGTCGTGGCCGACGAGGGCGAGTTCTGCCCTGTTCGCCGCGACATAGAAAAAAGCGAGACAAAAAAGGAAGTCCAGCGTTACAAAGACGCCCTGTCCGAAACGAATAAAGAGATGTCGCACCTCAAAAGCGATATCACCAAGACCCTCGGAAAAGACTACGCGCGATTAGCCGAGGCCTATCAGCAAATACTCTCCGACCCTTTACTTACCCGTGACGTTCCGAACAGAATCGCCGAGGGACTGAACGCCGAATACGCTCTTTATGTTGTCTTGGACAGAGTCATCAAGTCGTTCGACATGATACCCGACCCATATTTTAAGGACAGAAAGAACGACATAGAAGACCTCGGCAATAAGATACTCTCGCACCTGCTGGGCCGCGGCAAAAGGCAACTTTCTGAAATAAGCGACGATTCCATAGTAATCGCAAAAACCCTGAGCCCCAATGATACCGTCACGATGCAGGAAAAGCATGCGCGCGGATTCGTGACCGAGGGCGGGGGCAAAACATCTCACATATCAATTCTGGCGCAGACGCTTGAAATACCGGCCGTCGTCGGCGCCATAGGTATTCTCGGTTTTGTGAAGAACGGCGATATTGTCGTCATAGATGGCGGCTCCGGACGGGTCATACTAAACCCCGAAGAGGAATTGATATCCAACTACCGCGCCGCCAGAGAAAAGTTCATAGTGGCCGGAAGGGAATTCGAGAAACTCAAAGATCTTCCGGCACAGACTCTCGACGGTAAAAGAATAGAGCTCGCAGCGAACTTCGACAATCTTCAGGAGCTTCCTTTCATATTAAATTCCGGCGCCGAAGGCATAGGGCTGTTCCGCACCGAGTATCACTACATAGGCCGAAACGACCTGCCGCTCGAAGAAGAGTTGTTCGAGAGTTACTCCAATATCGCCGAGAAAATGCTTCCCTACGGAGTCATAATAAGAACGCTCGACATCGGCGGCGACAAAATTCCCGACCCGATGCTGCGCTCCGGCAAAGGATGCCCGACGTTTTTGGGGCTTCGCGCCATCAGACTCTGCCTGAAGTTTCCTCATATATTCCGTCCGCAACTCAGAGCCATCATGAGGGCGTCGGCTTTCGGAAAGATAAAGATAATGTTCCCGATGATATCCGACGTACAGGAGTTCCTCGCGGCCAAAAAGATCGTCGAAGACGTCAAGAACGAGTTGGACAAAGAAGGCCTGCCTTATGACAGAAATATGGAAATCGGAGCCATGGTCGAGGTTCCTTCCGCGGCGATGACCTCGGATTTCATATCGCGCGAGGCCGACTTTATTTCCGTCGGCACGAATGACCTTATACAATATATGATGGCCGTGGACCGCACGGACGAAACCGTGGCGTCTCTTTACGACCCGTCGCATCCGGCGATTTTACGAATGCTCAAAAACATTGTGGAGTCGGCCCACAAAGCCGGCATATCCGTCGGCATGTGCGGCGAGATGGCCTCCGACCCGAGTTACACCGGACTTTTGGTCGGAATGGGTTTCGATGAGTTCAGCGTCCCCGCCTCGGCCATAGGAAAGATAAAGAAGTCCATCCGCGCCATCGAGCGCGCCGCCGTGGCCCGCAAAATCACCGAAATACTCTCGATAGAGAACCCCGAACAACTCAAAAAAGAACTTAAACGGCTTACGTAAAACATAATGCGAGAAATACCGCTTGCCGATATAAGAAACTTCTGTATAATCGCGCATATAGACCACGGAAAATCCACGTTGGCCGACAGATTCTTGTGCGCGGCCGGCCTCATTTCCGCCGACGAAAAAAGGGCGCAGATAATGGACGGCATGGCTCTTGAGCGCGAGCGCGGCATCACGATAAAGGCCAAGGCCATCAGGATGGAAGTGGAGCGCGGCGCTAAACGATATGCCCTCAATCTGATAGACACTCCGGGCCACGTGGATTTCACTTACGAGGTCTCCCGGGCACTTGCCGCCTGCGAGGGCGCTTTGCTTTTGGTTGACGCATCGCAAGGCGTCGAGGCGCAGACCATAGCCAATCACAATCTGGCCTTATCCGCAGGGCTTAAAATCATCCCCGTCATCAACAAGATAGATTTGGCCGCCGCCGACCCCGAAGGCGCGCGTCGTCAGATAAAAGAGATACTCGGCATTGACGAAGAACCCATTATGGTTAGCGCCAAAACCGGCGAAGGCGTGGAACGTCTGATAGACGCCGTCATCGCGGATGTTCCGCCGCCGCTCGTCGAGAGCGAGACCCTCGTGGCGCTCGTTTTCGATTCTTACTACGACACTTATCGCGGCGTGGTGATTTATGTGAGGATTTTTTCAGGCCGCCTGAACAAGGGCGACAAGATAATCTTCATGTCCAACAAAAAGAAATACGAGGTGCTTGAAATCGGCTGGTGGCAACTCGGCTTTACCCCCAAGGATTATCTCAACGAGGGAGAAACCGGATACGTTATCTGCGGCATCAAAACCATACAAGACGTCAAAATCGGCGACACAATGACATTGGAACGATCCCCGTCGTCCGTCGCTCTGGCGGGTTTCAGGGAGGTCAAGCCGTTCGTGTTCGCGGGATTTTATCCGTCGAATCCGGCCGACTACGAGGACCTCGTAAAAGCCCTCGACAAGTTGCGGCTCACCGACGCGTCGTTTCGTTACGCGCACGAAACCTCCGTGGCCCTCGGTATGGGTTTCAGGTGCGGATTTTTAGGCACTCTTCATCTTGAAATAATGAAGGAAAGAGTCACGAGGGAGTTCGGCCTCGACATAATAGTTACCGCTCCGAATGTCGTTTACAAGGTAGCCGTGAACGACGGGGGAGAGATAAAAGAGTCCGACTTGGACAACCCGAGCGTTTTCCCGCCGCCGTCGGACATAGTGGACATCAGGGAGCCTATGGTCGCGGCGACGATAGTCGTGCCCGATAAATATCTGGGCAACGTATTCAAACTTCTGGAAAATTACCGCGCCCGTCAGGAAAAGATAAAGTTTCTTGAGAGCCGTCGCGTGATACTGGTATATACCATCCCGCTTGCCGAGATAATAATCGGATTTTACGACGCGCTTAAGTCGGCGTCGTCCGGTCACGCTTCTTTCGATTACGAACACGCGGGATTCCAAAGCGAGAAACTCTCCAAACTCGAAATTTTGATAAACTATGAAGTCGTGGACGCTTTTTCGACGATAGCGCCCGCTGAAAGCGCCCATCGAAGAGGCAGCGCTCTTTGCGACCGCCTCAAAGAGCTCATCCCAAGGCAGATGTTCGAAGTTCCGATTCAGGCCCGGGTAGGTTCCCGCATCATCGCGCGCTCGACGATACCCGCTGTTCGCAAGGACGTCCTGGCGAAGTGCTACGGCGGCGACATAACCAGAAAAAGAAAGCTTTTGGAAAAACAGAAAGAGGGAAAAAAGAAGATGAAGAAATTCGGCAGAATAGACATACCCTCGGAGACTTTCTTCAAGGTGCTCAAAATAAATTGACGTTGACGGTATATGTTTTACTTGTCATACCCGCGAAAGCGGGTATCCAGGATTTCCCGATGACAAGTTCTGGATTCCCACTTTCGTGGGAATGACAGGCTTTACTGAGTTGCATAGCAATAAGGAAATATAAATTTCCGTATTAAGGAAAATAAATCATGGAAAAAGTCTTATTCGCCTTCGGCGCCGCCCTTCTGACCATAGACCTGACATACTCCGTCGGAATTAAAAGAAAATGGTTTGACCGCGCGAACCGGAATTTTCTGGTCACCGCCTCGGCCGTTTCGGCTGCCTTCGGGGCAGTGGCCGGAGTATTCATGGTTTTCGTCGCCAGAGTTTTTATGGGTAAGGATGACACGTCCACCACCCAGACGGGCATCGTCGCTCTTGCCGTCGGGCTCGCGTGCGGAGCCGCATTAGGCGTGTTCTCGTCCATACGGCGTTCCGACAAGTTTCATGCGCTTTCGCGGATGCTTATGTGGCAGAAAGAATGGCTCGACACCGGTTGGTCGGCGGTGTGGCTCGCGGCGATAATAATGTATTTTTTCGTCCAGGCCTTCAGAATCCCGTCGGCCTCAATGCGCGATACTTTTTTGGAAGGCGATCATCTTTTCGTCAATAAGTTCATATACGGATTCAGAGTGCCCTTGTCGGGCGGCAAAAGAGTTCTGGCTTTAAGGAAAGTCGAGCGCGGCGACATCGTGGTGTTCATCGCCCCGCCCCCGGCTCTGGACATATCAGAGCGTCAAAGAAACGTAAACAAGGACTTCATCAAAC
>JASEHK010000107.1 GCA_030018875.1 Endomicrobiia bacterium
GGCCAACATAAATCCTATGAAGGTCGCGCCGGCGTCTCCCAAAAATATCCCGCCGCGCATGTTCGCCGGCAAAAATCCAATGCACGCGCCGGACAGTGCCATGGTGGTATAGGCCAGATAACTCTGCCTCGTCGGAAACGCCACAAGAAAAAACAGCGCCGCGCAAAGAGCGGCCATACCCGCCGCCAGACCATTTACGCCGTCCAAGAAATTGAGCGCGTTGGCGATTCCGATGAGCCATATTATGGTAACAACATACTCTATCGCGAGCTTCGCCGGAAAACCGCTCGGAAGCGACGTTATGCGGACACCGCCCAAAAGCACCACGAGCGCGGCCGCTGTCTGCGCGAGTAGCCGCACGTTCGCTTTCTGTGGCTTGATATCGTCTATGAAACCCACTATATATATGATGGCCCCGCCGGCAGCCAGCGCCGAAAGTTCCTTTGAAAATTGAAGATTGCGGAATATGGCGACCATCACGGCCACGAACACCGCAAGACCGCCTATGCGAGGCGTGGGCGCGGAGTGCATCTTTCTTTCTTCGGGGATATCGAGTATTTTGAGACGGTAACCCAGAGGTATCAGCAGTTCGCTCAGAGAGTACGACATTAAAAGCGCGACGAGGAAGACATAGAACCAGCGCGCGCCCAAAAGCCACGCCCATCTTCCGCCGCCGGGATGAAGCAACAGCGCGGCCGCTATCAACAGCGGAATGATTTTAATTTTGTTTTTCATTTGATTAAAAAACCGTCTATGGCCAGGCGCAGAGGCGCGAAGGCCTCGGCGTAGCGGGCGCGGTTCTGGTAACCGCGGAATGTCGCGGTGGCTTTGGCGGCGTCGAATATGGAAAGCGAGGCGATTCTGGTGGCGTATGCTTGCGACTTATGAGCGTCGAGAAGTCTGAGTTTTTCTTTGATGAAGTCCGAGATGTCCACAAATACATTGGCCGCAGAAAACTCCGACGTCGTCGGGACTTCGTAAAAAAGCACGTTTTTGACGTAGCGCGTGGCGGTAATGGCGACCTGAGCGGTGTTTCTGTGGTCCTGATGAGTGTCCGACGGATGATGGACGAAAATAAAGTCCGGCTTCTCGCGCTTTATCACTTTTTCGACGAGAACTATGACTTTGCGCGAGAGCGGGACTTCGGTGTCGTAAAAGCCGCCGCAGAAAAGTTTCGCGCCCAACAAGGACGCCGAGCGCTTCTGCTCGCCCCATCGGGTCGAGACCTTGCCGCCCCGGTCGCCACGCGTCATCACAAGCAAACTTATTTGCGAAGAAGCGGCGAACTTGGCAAGCGTGCCGCCGCAACCGAACTCTATGTCGTCGGGGTGGGCGCCGATGGCGAGAATTTTCATTATCGTCTCCGTATTAAAAGTCAGATGTCAGAAACAAGATAAACACGTTCTTCTTACTTCTTACTTCTTACTTCTTACTTCTTACTTCTTACTTCTGACTTCTTACTTCTTGCTTCTTGCTTCTTACTTCTTGCTTCTTACTTCTTGCTTCTTACTTCTTACTTCTTGCTTCTTACTTCTTACTTCTTACTTCTTACCTCTTACTTCTTACTTCTTACTTCTTACTTCTTACTTCTTGCTTCTTGCTTCTTGCTTCTTACTTCTATCTTTATCACACCTGCAAACTGTGCACCGTCTCGACGACGGTGTCAACGTCTATCTCGGAAATTCCTTTGCCGAATCCCGTAAGAAGCGCCGAGTCGCACAAAAGATTTATTCTGCGCGGAATGCCGCCCGAACGCTCCGCTATTAGAGCCACGGCTTCGTCGGTGAATATCCCCGGACGGCCCGATGCGACCTCGACGCGATGCGCCATATATTTAGATACTTCCGGGACACAGAGGGGCTCGAGGAAAAATCGCATCGCTATGCGTTGATTGAGTTGCTTATTGCTCTCGATTTTCTCCCTGAGTTCGGGCTGTCCTATTATGATTAGCGATATCAGAAACTTGTCGTCGCGCTGAAAGTTCAGCAACAGCCGCAGCTCCTCGAATATGTTTTTGTCCTCTATCGTGTGCGCTTCGTCCACCACGACCACGGTCTTTTTACCGTCGGCGGCGTTGTTTTTGAGTATGTTCTCAAGCTCTATAAGGACATCGGCCTTGCGCGTGGGCGGCGACGGCGAGCCCAGGGAGTAGGATATCATCCTGAGCATTTCTATGTCGTCGAGGCGGGGATTCGTTACGAGAGCGACTTTGTAAATCGAGTTTTCGAGCTCTTTCATAAGAGTCCGCGCCAGAAGCGTTTTGCCGCAACCGTAAACTCCGGTCAGAAGACCGGCGCCCTTTCCCTCTTTGACGACGTAAAGCATCCGGTTGAGTCCCTCTTCGTGCTCGGCGGAATAATAGAGGTACTTGGGGTCGGGCGTATTTTCGAAAGGTTTTTCTTTGAAGCCCCAGTGTTTTTCGTACATTATTTATTTTCCAGTCCGCGCGGCTGATATGGATTGCGGCTTTTATTTTCTAATATAATCCCGCGCGTGAGCGCCTTCGTTGAAAATAATATCTATCGCCGACATATACGGTTCGAAACCTCCGAAAACTTGATGATAAACGGGGTGGACGAACTCCTGATACACGAGACGAATACCGTTTTCCTCAAAAAGTTTCTCGTCGAGATAATCGCGCCCGCCTGCGCCGGAGAGATACTCGTCGGCGCCGAGCTTAAGACAAATGTCCACGATGCGGCGCGTGGAAGCGCTCACAAGGCCGAACTCGCTGGCGAAACGGGAAGGCGTTTTGACGCCGAACTCCCCGGCGATGAATCGTATCGTCTCAAGATTCAGGTCGCTGAGCCTGCGATGTGGGGTATTATATAAATTTTCGAAGTATTCCAGATAACGGGCGGCGTATGGGGCTCGCGCGTAATTGGTTTCTATGCTTTTGAGATGCTCCGCGCGCCAGCCGCGCGAGTTATCAATTTCGACGTTGGATATTTTCTGCTCATAAAGACCTTTAGTGACGACGGGCACGGTAAGCCACAATGAGCCGTCGGGAGCGCGAATTTTGTTGCGGTTCTGGAACTCTCTTTTCTTATACTGGACGTCGTCGAGAAAAACGAAAAGGTCGCACGAGGCCATTTTGTGGAAATATCCGAGCCACGGTATGTACTGCGGCTGATGGACGGCGACCCTCATTTGGCGGCCTCGCTTGTGTAGAAAACCGGATTGGTCGCGATAGTGTCAGGGTATCCCGCCTCGACAATAAATCTGACGTATCCTTTTATTGCGCCGGCCTTATTATTGTTTCTGGATTGTCGCGGCGGCGAGAAGCGGTGACGTATTCTGCCGGGCGCGGTCGTTTCTATTATCCCGACAACTTTACCGTCGGCGATGAGCGTGATTTTTACCGGCGCGGCGACGGCGTCCGACGATTCTATTTCGATATGCGCCAGAATATCTCTTCCGTCGGAAATCACCGAGCCGCCGAATATCGCGCGGGAACCGCGGGAGCCTTCGACATAAAAATCTTTCAGACGGAGTCCATGACTTTTGCCCTTCCAAAGCGCGTAAAAAGATCCTCTTTCAATGGCTCTCAAAATATCTTTTTTCGTCGGGCGCGCAAGCGACGGCTCAATCCACAAAACATTTTGGAGAATATCTATCGGCGCGCCGAAAGAATCTCCGCCGTAATCGAGTTCGCTGACGGCCCAGACGGGCGCGGGGCGTTTGCCGTCGCAGTATTCAAGCAGAATATCGTCCCAAAGCCCGCCGGGCGCGCCTGCTATTCTGTAGCCTTCGGCGAAAACGGCGAATCCGCTGTAGTCGCGGGTACTTCGAAGCATCTCAGGATAAGGCTCGGTTACGGAACGCACTTTCACCGGCGGCAGGGCGGGCGGCAGCCCCGACCTAAACTCCTCATTGTTGCCGGCCTCGGGGTGCGCCCAGAAGGTAAGCGCCCCGCGCGACGCGGCATAATCCGCAAGAGCCTGATACGGCCCGGCGTCCGACGGCGAAGCCGTCGGCAAAACACGGGAAACATTTTTTCCGGCGAACGACGCGGAAGCACCATCGGCGCGTCGGCTTTTAAACGGATAGTTCCCCGCCAGAAGAACGACCCCGCATAAAAAAAGCGCCAGGCCCCGTCGGGGACGAGAGCGAAGGAAACCGTAACCTGCGATAATGAGAAAGACCGGCCAAAACATTATAGGTTCGAAGGACGCGCCGCCCGTGATGCCCACGGCGGGAAGGTTGCGGTAATCGTCGGGGTCTTCCATTCCGACCACGAGCATGTGGCGGTGCCAACCCTTAACGATAAGGTCTCCGGACAAAGGCGAACCGCTCCACGAATAGTCCGCCGCGACCTCGGCGCCGGGAATAATTATCATATCGGGATATTTTTTTTCGAGTCGCGCAATGTCAATTAGATATTTCTCGGGCGAAGAAAACATTATCGACGGAAACTCTTTTCGGAGGGAGAGGAGCGCGGCGAAAGGAAAAGGCGTCCACTCGAAAGACGCCGAGGCGTGGTCGGTCGGAATCACAGCATGGATACCGGCGGCACGCGCTTTGACAACGAGTTCTTCGAGAGTATCGTTGCCGGCTCTTGTGTAGTCGCTGTGAAGATGCATTACGCAGCGGATTTCCGCGCGCTCGCGCGCCGCGGCGTCCGCGGATAAAAACGCGACCGCAAGCGCGGCAGTCAATATAACGAACGAACGCATACTAATACAAACGCGATATATTTTAAGACATTTCCCATTGTCATTGCGAGCCCCCGATTTATCGGGGGCGTGGCAATCTCGCCTTTGGGAGATTGCTTCGTCAGTCCACCTCGCTTCGCTCGGCGTCCTTCCTCGCAATGACACTTTACTTAATGCGCTTGTATTAATTCTTTTTGATGATTTTTTCATAAAGTTTTTCGTGCAGATAAATCATTCTCTCGACACTGAAGCGCCCGCCGCCGACGATTTGTTCCGTCGAGAAATCAAGAGCGGCGCGGCCAATACGCGAGGCAAGCGTTTTATCGTTCATAAGTCTGACGACGGCGGCGGCAAGGGCATCAGGATTTGCCGGCGGCGACAGAAGCCCGGTTTCGCCGTCTCTGATGAGGTCGGGAATGCCCTGTACGAAAGTGGCGACTATCGGCTTGGCCAGATACATCGCCTCGACGATGGTTCTTCCCATACCTTCGTTCAGCGACGGCTGGACGTAAAAATCCATCGCGTTGAGCATATCGTAAACGTCGTCGCGGGCGCCGGCGAAAATCACTCTGCCGCCGACGCCGAGCCGCCGGGCAATATCTTCGAGGCGCGGTTTAAGCGAGCCGTCTCCGACGACAAGAAAGTAAATATCGCCGGACGAATGCCGTCGGCCTTGCGATGAGGACGAGGAGGGCGAGCGCGCAAAAGCATTGAGTACCAACGGCGCGGCGCGGACGAAGTATTCCACGCCCTTGACTTTTTCAAGGCGCGCGACGGCGCCGACGACAAGAGCATTTTCTGGAACATTTAATGATTCTCGTACTTTTAATCCCCCTTCTTTTCCCTCTTTCATAAAGAGCCTGTCCTGGTATTGTCGAAGGAGCGCCCCGGGGGAATTTATTTCCACTCCGCTGTGAATAACCGTCCACTGTTGCGGTTTTCCGACGCCGAAAAAGAGCGATTCGTTTTTCTCCCCCTCGGTCAGGGCGACGAGGGAGTCGCT
>JASEHK010000108.1 GCA_030018875.1 Endomicrobiia bacterium
CCCCGCGCTACGGTAACATTTTACATTGCGCAATTCGACGAGTTGACATCGGAATATCTAAAAATGTATAATCCCCCATCTCCTTATTATTTCCCGGCGTTTCATTCTGTTCGCGCATTGTCTATACAAATCCCTCATATCTCTTAAAAACGATTCTTGCGGATTTCGTCCGCGCAACCATAAAAATCGTCCTCCGTCAATTGCGCGTTTTCTCTCGCCTTAAAGAATCTTGCGCCGCCGTATAATGCCGAATAAATTTCACAACGAACACGAACGCAGTAACCACGAAAACACCCATCATAACCTTAACAACCATCACAACCTCAACAACCATAACGACCATCATAATTTTAACAACCATAATAACGGAGGAACACCGAAAATGTCACAACAACCCCTTGACGCCACGACTTTAAGCAAAAAGAAGGTTTCGGAACTTTTGGATTTGGCCAAAGAATTGAAACTCGACTCCACCTCGACCCTCAAAAAGCAGGAACTTATCGCCAGAATAATAGAAGCGCAGACCCGTTTGAGCCAATCGGTTTACGACGAAGGAGTTCTTGAGGTACATTCCGAGGGCTACGGATTTCTGCGTTCCCCGAACAACAATTATCTACAAGGCCCCGACGATATTTACATCTCTCATTCCCAGATAAAAAAGTTCGGCCTGAGAAAAGGCGACACCGTCGGCGGCATCGTGCGCCCGCCCAAGCCGGATTCCAACGAGCATTATTTCGCGCTTCTTCAGGTGGACTCCGTAAACGGCAGCGCCGATTTGGCGAAGGTCCGCGAGCGGCCGTACTTCGACAACCTGACCCCGCTTTACCCTCAAAAAAAATTCACGCTTGAGACCACGAAGACCGAGCTCGCCACGAGAGTTCTGGATTTGGTTACGCCCATCGGCATGGGCCAGCGCGCGCTCATAAACGCGGCTCCGCGCACCGGCAAGACCGTGCTGATGCAGAAGATCGCCAACTCACTGACCGCCAATCATCCGGACGTCGTCCTGATAGTGCTTCTTATAGACGAGCGGCCGGAGGAAGTCACCGATATGCAGCGCTCGGTAAAGGGCGAGGTCATCGCCTCGACGTTCGACGAGCCCGCCGAGCGGCATATCCAAATAGCGGAAATGGTCATAGAAAAAGCCAAGCGCCTCGTCGAGCACGGCAAGGACGTGGTCATACTTTTGGATTCGATAACGCGCCTGGCGCGGGCGTTCAATACGGTCACGCCGTCGTCGGGCCGCGTGCTTTCGGGTGGTCTTGATTCAAACGCTCTCCAGCGTCCCAAGAGGTTCTTCGGCACGGCGCGCAATATCGAAGAGGGCGGCTCTCTGACCATCATCGCCACGTCCCTTATCGAGACAGGTTCACGCATGGACGACGTAATATTCGAGGAGTTCAAGGGCACGGGCAACATGGAGGTTTATCTCGACAGGCGTCTCGCCGACCGCAGAATATTTCCGGCGATAGACATAAATCGCTCCGGCACCCGCAAGGAAGAATTGCTCGTCTCCGAAGAAGACCTCAAGAGGATATGGGGACTGCGCAAGGCGCTCGTGTCTCTTAATCCGACCGACGCTATGGAGCAGTTGATCGAGCGTCTGTCGGCCACCAAAAACAATAAAGAATTCCTGAAACTCATCGAGTCGTTCGGCGAGTAATCCCGAATTTTTGATATAATACCGCGTCGGTTAAATCTCCGGAGGATAGAATAATGAAAGAAGGAATACACCCGAAGTATGAAATCACTTCTGTAAAGTGCGCCTGCGGAAACGCCTTCGAGACGCGCTCGACGATTCAAAACATCCGGCTCGATATCTGCAATGCCTGCCATCCGTTTTTCACCGGCAAACAAAAACTCGTGGACTCGGCCGGCCGCGTTGACCGCTTTATGAAAAAAACCTCGCAGAAATCCGAGGAAAAAAAACTCAAAAAAGTCGAGCGCGCAACCGTCGCCGCCTCATCGGTCAAAAAGCCGTCGGCCAAAAAACAGAAAATTAAAATCCTCTCCACGTCCGTTCCCAAAGTCAGACCAGATCTCAGGAAGAAAAAGGGCAAAGAATCCAAGCCGGCGTGACGGGGCGTTTCTTAATCGTCATCATCGCCATCATCGTTTCGAAATCATCATCTCGAACCCGACCGTTAAAAACTTCGCAGGCGGCCGGCGCGCCGATAAAGTCGGGGCTGCCCGCGTTTTAGGGCTTGGCCGCGTTCATGCTCGATTATCTCGAAAAACTCGAAGCCCGCTATAACCAACTCGAAGCCCGCCTTTGCGCGGAAGCGTCGTCTTCCGACGGGGAAGGTTATCTTGCGGCCATCAAAGAACTCTCCGATATAAAGCCCGCCGTCGAGCTCGCCCGTCGTATGAAAGCGATAGAAAGCGATATCGCGTCCGCCCGGGAGATTGAGCGCGACGCCTCCGACAAAAAAGACGACAATCTTGCCGCGCTCGCCGTCGAGGAACTCTCACGGCTTGAGTCCGAGTTGGTCAAAGTTCAGAAGGCGCTTCGTCTGGCCATAGCGCCTCCGGACCCGTCCGAATCCAAAAACGTAATAGTCGAAATACGGGCCGGCGCAGGAGGCGAAGAAGCCGCGATTTTCGTCGGAGAACTTTTCAGAATGTACACGCGGTTCGCCGCCGCTCACGGCCATGAAGTCGAAATTTTCGATTCAAATCCCACCGACTTAAACGGGTTCAAGGAAGTCATCTTCATGGTCAAGGGCCCCAAGGCCGGCAAATTTTTTCGTTTCGAAAGCGGGGTGCATCGCGTTCAAAGAGTTCCTGCCACGGAGTCCTCCGGACGCATACACACCTCGACCGTAAGCGTGGCCGTTATGCCGGAAGCCGACGATGTAGACATCAGGATAGACGAAAAAGACCTCAGAATAGACAAGTATCATGCGTCGGGCGCGGGCGGTCAGCACGTCAATAAAACTGATTCAGCGGTTCGCATAACTCACATTCCGACCGGACTGGCGGTGGCCTGCCAGGAAGATCGCTCCCAGATAAAAAACAGGGCCAAGGCGATGAAGCTTCTTCGCGCGAGGCTTCTGGACGCGGCCCAAAGCCGCAAAGAAAGCGCTCGAGCGGACTTAAGAAAGAAACAGATCGGCACGGGCGATCGCTCGGAAAAAATCCGTACGTACAACTTTCCCCAGAACCGCCTGACTGATCACCGCATAAACTTCAGTGTTCATAACCTGCCCGCGATAATGGAAGGCGCTCTCGACGCGCTCGTCGAAAAACTCGTCGTCGAGGCCGCCGCGGCCGAGTTCGCCAGGCTTGAAGACGATTTGAAATCTTCGTCTGCCGCGGGGACGGCGGCGATGACGAAGGCCGCCATCCCGTCAAAAAAATGAAAAGAACTCTCGGCGAAATAGTGCGCCTCAGCGCGGAATATCTCGAAAAACACGGCGTTTCCGACGCAGGCGTGGAGGCCGAATATCTGGTGTCGAGCGTTTTGTCGCTGGGCCGCACGGCGATGTATTTGAACCGCGAAGACGCCGTGGGGGAGAAGACACTTAAGATTTTGCGCGGAATGATATCCGAGAGGGCCAAAGGCAAGCCGTCGTCGTATCTCACCGGCCGACGGGATTTTTACGGCATGGAGTTTCTGGTGGACGAGCATTGCCTGATTCCGCGCCGCGAAACCGAGATTCTCGTCGAGGAAGTAATTCGCGCGGCCGAGGCGAACTACTGCGCCGCTCGTCCCGAAAGGCACATCAGAATACTCGATATCGGCTGCGGCTGCGGCAATATATCGGTGGCTGTGGCCAAAAACGTCGAGAGGGCGCTGGTGAGCGCCGTGGATCTTTCTTACGGCGCCGTGCTTAAAACCTGTCAGAACGCTCTCGTCAACGGGGTGTATACCAAGATCACGGCTTATCGCGGAGACCTGTTTTCGCCTTTTGAAAACACCGCGAAGTTCCTCGGATATTTCGACATCATAGTTTCAAATCCGCCTTATATCTCCGACGGAGACATTGGATTATCAAGGGAAGTCGCCGAATACGAACCGCGAGGGGCGCTCGCCGGCGGAAGGGACGGCCTTGATTTTTACAGACGCATAATTCCGACGGCGGTTTTTTTTCTCGCCGGCGGCGGCGGATTGTTTTTTGAGGTCGGTCCCGGTCAGAAAGATTCCGTCGCCTCGCTCTTGGCCGAGCACGGCTATGACGACATTGTATCGTTGCGAGACTATGGCGGGGTGGACCGTGTCGTAACCGCCCGCCTGCCTTCGGGCGCGGGATGCGGAAAATAAAAAATGGATTCCATACTGATCAAAGGCGGTAAAAAACTTAAAGGGACTATCCGCGTGTCCGGTTCCAAAAACGCGGCGCTTCCCGAACTATTCGCTTCGATACTTACCGACGACGAAGTGATACTCCAAAATCTTCCGCGCCTCGACGATACGAGGGCTTCGGTCGCGCTACTTGAAAGATTCGGCAAGAGCGTCAAGTGGACAGGCCGCTCGTCGTGCGTTATATCCGCTCATTCGAAACCTTCCGGCGAAATACCCTACGACCTCGTGCGCCGCATGCGCGCGAGCATTCTTATGGCCGGCCCGGCGCTGGCCAGATATTCAAAGGTCAGAATATCTCTGCCGGGCGGTTGCGCCATAGGCATGCGTCCGATAGACATACATCTTGAGGGCTTCAAAAAACTTGGCGCGCGCGTGACACTCAAAGGCGGATACGTGGAGATGACGGCCACGCGTCTCGTCGGCGCGCGCATAAAGTTAAGATATCCGAGCGTCGGGGCCACGGAAAATCTCGTCATGGCCGCCTCCCTCGCCGACGGTAAAACAGTTATCGAGAACGCCGCGCGCGAGCCGGAGATAAGCGATCTTTGCGCGATGCTCTCGGGCATGGGAGCCGTGATTTCGGGCGCAGGTACCGCGCGCATAGCGATAGAGGGCGCCGCTCGTCTTGGCGGAGTAAAGCACAGAGTCATTCCCGACCGCATAGAGGCGGCCACGTATCTTACGGCGGCCGCTATTACCGGCGGCGACGTCGTTCTGGAAGGCGCCGAGCCGTCGCATATGAGAGCGGTTCTCTCTAAAATTGCCGCCGCGGGCGTGCGAATTTCTCTGGCGGGAGATACGATATCGGCCTCGGCATCGGGGCGCACCCTCAAACCCGTGAGCGTCAGAACCGCGGTTTATCCGGGTTTTCCGACGGACCTTCAGGCGCAGTGGATGGCGTTGATGTCGGTCGTCAAAGGCGACGCCCGCGTTGTCGAGACAGTTTTCGAGAACAGATTTTTGCATGTCGCCGAACTTCGGCGCCTCGGAGCGCGCCTGAGCGTTTGTGAAAATACGGTGCGCATATCGGGCGGCGCGGCGCTGTCGGGCGCTCCCGTTATGGTCTCGGATTTGCGCGCGGGCGCGGCGCTTGTTTTGGCGGGTCTGGCCGCCGGCGGCGTCACAAATATCCTTCGCGTATATCATCTCGACAGGGGATACGAGAACCTCGTCGGCAAATTGCGCCGTCTCGGCGCCGGAATAAGACGCGTATCCGGATAAACCGGCGGAATTATCGTTTCATCCGTACAATATGTTGTGCTGGCCGCCCCGATTTTACTTCAATCCAATTTTGTCATTGCGAGGACTCCGATGGCCAT
Organism: Endomicrobiia bacterium; assembly: GCA_030018875.1. Classification (GTDB taxonomy): domain Bacteria; phylum Elusimicrobiota; class Endomicrobiia; order PHAN01; family PHAN01; genus PHAN01. Next base: position 5,626 of record JASEHK010000108.1, read on the forward strand.
CGGAGGACGAAGCAATCTCGCTTATTG
>JASEHK010000109.1 GCA_030018875.1 Endomicrobiia bacterium
TATCGGAGAGGCCCGACGGGGCAGAATTGATTTTGGCCGAAGAAAAAGGTATGGGCGTAAAGTCGAAAGCGAGTTTTGTGTTGTATCTTCCGCCGAAATCCCACGCCACGCCGAGGCCTATGTAAGCGGGCATATCCATATTCGCCTCGACGGAGCCGCTTTTCATCGTCAATGTCGTGGCGCCGTAATACGCGACCCCGAGCCGCAGAGGCGCAAGTCCCGAATAAACCGCGCCGAAATCAAGACGCGACCCCGACACGCTTCTGTTGGACGATAATGATGTCACTATGGTATCCGTGCCTCCGGATGAACTTATTTCCTTTTGGCTATAGTCAAGCGAGCCGGACAACATACTGTAAGACAATCCTACCGAAAACTGGTCAATAAACTTGAATGAAACGGCCGGGGTTATCCGATTGATGGCGCCGGCGGAAACCACCTCTTTGTAGCCGGTTCTCGTCGCAGGCGACGTAATCGAATAAAGTATCTGTTTGTGGCGATAATTATAATCGTTCAGCGGGGCGTATGCCAGACCGAAACCGAAGCGTCCGTCGGGCGTCGGGATAATGATAGCGAAATTATTCAGCGCGAAAGACGCATTCTCGTTGTAGTAACTTTTTTTGTCGCTCGTTACCGTGCGTTCCGTCACAGGAGCGTAGGCGAAAGCGAGCGTCATTTGTTTGGGACCCGCCCAATTCATCGTCGCGGGATTGTATAAAATCGTCGCGGCCTCGTCGGAACCGCCTATTCCGGTTCCGCCCATCGCGTATGAGCGCAGGCCGGAACCCACCACCATATCACCCATTCGCGCGGCTCCCAAATATGTGTAAGCATGCGCGGCGCCGACGGCGGAGAGCAAAACCGCGGCGGCGAACAAGCCCGGAAATAGAGTTGTTTTTGCGATTGGTTTTCTCATATCGTAGTTACCTCTCACTTATCCGCCTTCCTGTCCCGACTCGTAAAACCGCTGGAACTGAGACGGATTCTCACCCTGCGAATCCGGACCCGCTGGCGCGGCGCGCTGTCTGGCAGCGCGGCGCGGCGTCGCGCCCCATTTGTGGTCGAACTGCACCTTAAACGTGTGTGTCGGGTAGTTGGCGCTTACGGTATAGAAATTTTCGTATCGCATCCAAATCGAACTGTTGCGGTCGAGTTTCTGCGATACCGCCAGATACCACCTTCGCCCTTTGCCCTTGCCTTGCGTCCAGAACATCGGCACCAGAACGCTGGGCCACATATCGTCTATGGATGACATAGAAAAATAAGGCGAATCAAAGAACATATAACGCAACGAAAACTTCATATCGCTCGTGACCTTATATCCCACGTCGAAATAACTCAGCCATCCAAACTCTTCGTAATTGTGGACGGGCACGATTTTGCGCGAATCGTCGAAGCGGACTTTAAGTTGAACGCTCTTGTTGGGTTTGTAGGTTATCTGATAGCGGTTTCTGAGATAGCCCGCCAGAACATCCGAGGTTTCCGACGTCGAAACTCCGTCGGCGTCGGTATAAGTTATCTTTGCATTATCGTCGAAATAATGATTCCACGCGCGGTAATAAAGTTCATATTCTTTCGTGGGTTTATATTTGACGTCAAACCAAAAATCGTTCGACGCGCCGGGAAAATTGACGGTGGCCTGCGGAATTTTGTAAACCACGGGCTTAAAAGAAATGTGGGTTTCCAAATTGCTCGCTTTGTAGAAAGTGCCTATGTAATTGCCGACTTGGTTATAGTCCTTGTCGCGCATAGCGCGCCCTCCGACGGCGGAGGAATGCGGGTTGATGTAGTCGGGGTCGTAATCCCAGTAAATAAAATAGAACGTGAGTTTGTTGACGGGATACATCATCTGGGCGAGCCATGCGTCGCCGCTTCTGGATGTGTCGTAAGGGGCTGTCAAAGAGATTTTGTCGCGGCCGCGCTCGGCGGATTTGGCGTATTCGCCGAACACGTTAACGCCCTTGACCCATGTCTGGAAATCTCCGCCGACAACCGTGTTGCCGTTGCCGCGAAATTTGTAAACCCCCGACGGATTGCCTGCGCCGTCCTGGGGATTTATCGTCGGAGAATAAATGGCATCATAGCCGATAAGGGAAATATGGGTATTAGTGGCGAAGTTCCACTGAACGCGGCCCCCGAGCAATTCTTCGTAAAGATTGTTCTGACGGGCGATGTCCTTTACCGATGTGTTCGCGCCCAGGTCGTTCTTGGCGTCGTTCTCCAGGTCGAACTTCGCCGTGCCGTCGGTGTTGAGAGAGGAGTAAAGCCCTTTATAGGAATAGAAACCGGCCAAATCGAAGGAGAGCCATTTTTTCTCGACGGCAACGCCGCGAAAATAGGCGTTCGGATTGGTGCCTGTGTCCACCTTTGCGCCGCGCGCTTTGACCTTTATCGGGCGCACTAACTCTCCGTAGGGATAATAGAAAACGAGACCCTGCGCGTACTGCAACTGATAATTGCCGGCGATGATTCTGTCGAAACCAAAGGCATCGTTGGCGCGCAGATAAAACTTTTTCAAGTGAAGCTCTCTCATCGTCTGATAGTCGAGCGCCGGCTCCCATCGGGCCGAATCCACGATAAAACCGGCCTCGTACTTTGAGCCGAAACGCAGGCGGGTGCGGTTATATATCTGCAGAGGGTTGTCGAACGGAGCGCTGACTTCGGGATTTTTGTCGGGCTTGGAGACGGATATGGACGGGCCGATGCGAAAGCGAATATCTCCGGCGAATATCTCGCGCTCCTCGGGACGAAACACTCTGACGTAAGGTGTTATACCCAGATAGATATCTTCCGTAATGCCCTTGATCTTCCTCAAATCCTCAACGCTCTTAAACGCCTCTCGTCTTCGCTGAAAGATAATCGCGTCGGCGATTTCGGAGGTAACGCCGGGAAGGTCCAGAAGGTCGGTCTTCTGCGCTACATTCAGAGCCAGCGGACGGGCGCGCAAATCCTCCAGCACAGAATCCTGGCCGCCGACGGCGTCAACAAGTCCCGTCGAGCCCTCGTCGTCGGCTTCGGGAACGTCACCCTCATAACTATCGTCATGGGCGGCGGAAACTAAAAACCGGTCTTTGACTTTGAGGTATATCTCTTCCGTGACTCCGGCGACCAAGCGTAAATCATCAACGATTTTAAAAGGCGTCAGCGCGCGGCGAGAAATTATGGCCTGAGCGAGAGCGGGCGTGATACCGTCAATAGCGGAGAGTTCGGACGTGGAAGCCGTGTTAATGTCCACAAGTTCCGGAGCCGCGCGCAGAATGGCCGCCGCGGCGAATGCCATAAACACCGAAAAGGCGGCGAGACTGATTGCTTTTTTCATCAAAATATCCGTCGAAACGTGCGCATAATAGCGGCGTATCCCAGATTTATATTTATCTTGCCGTTATGGATTCTCTGACATTTCCCAAAGTCCTGGCATCCACGCCGGGGACCTTAAGTATGTCGTCCACCGACGAGAAATTGCCCTCTTTGGCGCGATATCTTATAATGTTTTTGGCCTGCGTAGATGTAAATCCTATGACTTGGAGTTCCTGAGCGCCGGCGGTATTTATATCGAGCATATCGTCGGAGAGGGTCGCGGCGGATTTCTCCGGCGCGGCCGGCGCTACGGGCGACGAGGGCTTCATGGGCTCCGGCGTTTTGGCAGGAGCGACGGGATTAGGGGACTCGACAGGTTTTGACGGAACGGGAACCGCTGGAGCCGTCGGCAAAGCAGGAGCAATAACCGGCGCGGCAACTTTGGGCGTTTCGACGGGCACGGCCTTCGCCGGCGGAGGAACGACTGCCGGCGCGGCCTTGACGGGAGCCGCTTTCACGGGCACGGGCGGCGGCGCGTCCTCATCGGGTTCGGGCTCGGGAGGTCCGTCGTCGTCGGAAACCTGCGGCGCGGGACGCGACAGCGGTTTTGACTGAGGCGTGGGCGCGGGCGGCTTGGACTGAGCCGAACCGTCGAAAACGAGATACGGCCTCATCCTTTCAAGTATCCTCTTGGTCATCCTCGGAACACCCATAAGGTCGTCGGCGGTCGTAAACGTTACGCCCTGATTGCGATGGTCTATTATTCTCTGGGCGGTAAGAGCGCCGACGCCGGGGATTTCCTTGAGATCTTCGGGTGTGGCGGTGTTTGGATTTACTTTGAGGTTTTTTACCTCTTCATACTGGGCTATGCGGCTTGCGGAAGCTCGCGTTGACGGAGCGCGGCGGGTCGCGCCGCGGCGGCGCGGCGGAGCAACGGGCGCCACATCCTGCTCCTCGGCTCCGAACTTCATACCCAGAGTGAAAAAGTTTTGGGTTTCGAGCATGGGATGCGTGATAAGGGCATAAGCTATCTTAAAAATACCCGCATTGAATCCAAAACCGGCGGAAAACCCCGACGGGTTGGAGCGCGTGCCCGCGCGAAAAACGAAGTTTTTGGAGACATTTATCTCGGCGCCGCCGTGGTATGAAAGGTCCGTCGCAAGCAAATCCTTGCTTGTCTCAAGAAGCAGTATCACTCCGGCGGCCGGGTGATATGATGCCCCCATTCTGTAGACCTGCGGCAGAGGTTCTTCGGTGGAGCCGAGCATAGGGCCGGTTATATTGCCGGCGGAAAATCCCGCCGACACATTATTCGACATGCCCGCATAAAAACCCACATCGAGCCCCATGCCGGCCGCGCCGCCAAAGGTCTTCATATCCACGGCCTGGTTTCTGATGTTGTATCCGGCGTATACTTTGCGGGCAAGCGGGAACGAATGCGAAAGCGTCAACTCGGTTTCCTTATATATCGAGCCGCCGAACTGCGTGTAGGCGAAGCCGAGCGAACCGAGGGTTTTCGTCGGGAATGCCGCGGCCAAGGTCATATACGGAGCGTCGGGAAGATTAAAAAGCGAGGTCTGTGTCAGGGAAATGTCGGCGCCGGCCAAACCGCCCAGGGACGCGGGATTGTAAAATATGCCGTTGGCATCGTTAGCCACCGAAACGAATCCGCCGCCCATTGCCGCGGGACGCGCGGCGGGAATTTTGTCCTCGAACGCGGCGCGCAAGGCGAGCGGTCTCGGCGCGACACAAAACATCAAGATGAAAAATATCGCGGACAGTATTCGTGGTTTCGTCATAAAAAACCTCATATTGTCGGGCGAGGCCGACAGTTTTTAGAACCTGCGTCCGACGATAACGGTCGCCGCGCTTTTTTGCGTATTTTTAGTGATGGAATCGTAGGCCTCAAGAACCGCTATATACATTCCGACGGGCAGTATCGCTCCGGCCTCACTCTTTCCGTTCCATGCGATGAAACCGGTTCCGACGGCTGTAAGCATACCGCCCTCGACGAGATTCCTGTCCTGGTCTATAAGGCGCCTGACTTCGCGGCCGCGGATGTCGAATATTCTCAGCGTTTTAATCGCCTCGCGCGAAACTGTGAAACTGATGTTGGCTTCCTGACCTTCGTGCGGAGTGAAGGGGTTGGGCTCTTTGACTTCGATGATTTTTTCGGTGGTCAGGGTTTCTCCGCCGTAGCCGTAGCCGGGCGTCTGTCTTGATTTAAGTTCCCAGTCCGACTCGATATTTCCGTCCTGAGGTTCGTTCAAGATGGTCTTTTTGCGGGTTATAGATTTGCCTTTG
>JASEHK010000010.1 GCA_030018875.1 Endomicrobiia bacterium
AGGTCCAACTCCGCGCCGGCCTTGCGCGTGGACGGCATTATAACCAAGATAGAAAGCGTCGCGCTCAATGAGACCGCCGTGGAGCAAATGGCCTGCGAAATTCTCGACGACAGAAATGAACAGATACTCAAAAATCGCTTTCAGTGCGACACCGCGATATCTCTTGAAGACGGCTCGCGGTTCCGTCTCAACGTCTACAAGCAGAGAGGCACGCTCAACATAGCGGTGCGCTCGATTCCCGGAACGGTTCCGACTCTGGCCGACATCAAACTGCCCGCGGCCGTCGCAAAGATAGCCGAGAACAGGCGCGGTCTGGTTCTGGTGACCGGGAACACGGGCTGCGGCAAATCCACGACGCTCGCGGCGATGATAAATCACATCAATGAAAACAGAGCCGCGCACATAATAACCGTCGAGGATCCGATAGAGTTCATTCATAAGGATAAAAAATCCATAGTGACCCAGCGAGAAATCGGTCTCGACACGGCCAATTACGCGGACGCTCTCAAACACGTCGTGCGCGAAGACCCCGACGTGATACTCATCGGCGAAATGCGCGACATCGAAACCATGGCCACGGCGCTTACTGCCGCTCAAACCGGACATCTCGTGCTTTCCACCGTCCACACGATAGACGCCATACAGACGATAACCCGCATCGTGGACATGTTTGCGCCGCACCAGCAAAACCAGATACGCCTGCAGTTGTCGGACACGCTCAAAGCGGTCATATCGCAAAGGCTCTCGCCTCACGCGTCCGGCAAAGGTCGCCTGCCCGTCTCGGAGATACTCGTCGTAACGGGCCTCGTAAAAAAGTTCATCGCGGAAAATAACATAGCCGAAATCATAAGCGCCATGAAGCAGGGGCAGTATTACGGGATGCAAAGTTTCAATCAGTCGCTTCTTGCTCTGATAAAATCAAAGGAAATAAACCTCCAGGACGCGCTCGAGATAGCCACGAACCCCGAAGAACTGATGCTCTCAATACGGGGCATAGAATCCTCGATAGATTCCGCGACCGACATACTGGAAAGATTCTGATATGTGGCGCCGCGAAGGCGACAGGCTCGTCGAGACTCGTTTTGCTCGCGCCGGAGCGAATGCCTCGTTTACTCTTGCCGCTCTCGGCGATATGGCGGGCAAAACCGCCGCAGTAAATGCCGCCGGAGGCGGGGCGGTCGTCGTTTGTCGCCAGACGCACGGCATAAATATATCCGAAGTTTTACCGCAGGACGACGGGAGAGAAGTCCCTGAATCCGACGGACTTTTCACCTCGCTCGACGGTGTTACGCTTGGCATACGCACAGCCGACTGCGCCGCCGTTTATCTGTTTTCTCCGACGCAAAAAACGGCGTCGCTCGTCCACGCCGGACGCGAAGGAGCGCGCAAGGGAATAATCGGGAAGGCCTCGGCGCGATTTGAAAATCCCGCCGAAATCTTGGCCGCGATAAGTCCGCACATAGGCAAGTGCTGCTATGAGGTCTCGACGGAAATAGGAAAAGACTTCGGCTATTATTTCGACGGAATCAAATTAGACCTCGGCAGATTCATAATTTCCCGTCTCGAAGAGTCGGGCGTAAAAAAAGAAAACATATCTTTCGCCGGTCTGTGCACCTGTTGCGGTGGCCATGATTTTTTCTCATACCGCAGAGAGGGAAAACGAGCCGGCAGACACGCGGCTTTTTTGAGCATCATCCGTCAATGAGCGGAGCGGGAGCCAACCAAATGAGACAGATCAAATCCCTTCGTAAAAAAATAGACGCCGTTGACGAAGGTATCATTTCCCTGCTCGTCGAGAGGGGAAAACTCGCCGGCAAGATCGGCGAGATAAAAAAATCCCGCGCGGCGGAGTATTATGTTCCGTCGCGGGAAAAAGAAGTGCTGATGAGATTGCGCGGCAAAAACGTGAAACCGTTCACGCGCGAAGCCATCGAAAACGTTTTCCGCGAGATATTCAACGCGACACGCGCCGTCGAAAGCAAACTATCGGTCTCGTACTTCGGCCCCGAGGCTACGTTCACCCATCAGGCCGCGCTAAAGAGCTTCGGCGTAAATGCCCGTTACATTCCGGCCGACACCATCGCCGGAGTATTCGAAGAGGTCGAAAAATCCCGCGCCGCCTACGGCGTCATCCCCGTCGAAAATACCTCAGAGGGAATGGTCAACCACACTCTGGACATGTTCTTCGATTCCGACTTAAAGATCGCGGCCGAGATAAATCTTCCAATAGAGCACTGCCTGCTTTCGAAGTCTTCGTCAATAAAGTCCGTCCGCGCGGTCTATTCGCACCACCAGGCGCTCGCGCAAACCCGCAACTATCTGGCAAGAAACCTTCCGCGCGCGCGGCTCGTGGAAACACTCTCCACGTCCCACGCCGCCAAGATTGCATCCCACAAGAGCTCTTCGGCGGCCGTCGCGGGCATGGCCGCGGCAAAGATATACGGTTTGAACGTCCTGGCGCGCGGCATCGAGGACTCGAGGACCAACTACACGCGTTTTCTGATAATAGGACGGTCGCTTTCGGCGGCTTCGGGCAGCGACAAAACATCGGTTATGGTCTCGATAAAAGACCGCGTGGGCGCTTTATACGACACACTTCTGGCTTTCAAAAAATATGGCATCAACCTTACGAAAATAGAGTCGCGCCCCAGCAAGAAAAAAGCGTGGGATTATGTGTTTTTCATAGATTTTCTCGGACACGTAAACGACCCCAAAATCAAAAAAGCCCTCGCCGCTGTCGAAAGAAGCGCGCGCTCCGTCAAGATACTCGGCTCATACCCGAGGGCGGAGTGAATATTATTCGCCTGAGACAAAAAAAATGAACCTAAAAAAATCAGTCCGCCGCTCCGTCGGGAACTTTGCGCCTTACGTGGCCGGACGCGACATCGAAAGCGTAAAAAAAGAGTACGGTCTGAAATCCGTCGTCAAACTTGCTTCCAACGAAAACCCGCTGGGCGCGGGCATGGCCGCCGTAGAAGCCGTCAGGAAATCCGCCGCGGGTATATTCCGCTATCCCGACGGCGACTCGGCCTTGCGCCGCGCTGCCGCAAAGAAACTGGGGATTGGGCCGCAAAACATAGTCGCGGGCGCCGGCTCCGACGAACTCATCGAGATAATCGCCAAGACATTTTTCGAGCCGGGCGATGAAATCGTCGTCTCGAAACACGCCTTCATAAGATACAAAATGGCCGCGGAGCTGATGTCGGCGAAGGCCATCGTCGCGCCCACGTCGGGTCTCGGACACGACCTTGAAGCGATGGCCAAAGCCGTGACGCGCCGCACGAAGGCCGTCTTCATCGCCAATCCGAATAATCCGACGGGAACATACAACACACGGTTCGAGTTCGAGCGATTTATGAAAAACCTCAAGCGGCGCGAACTCTCTCCCATATTGGTCGTGGATGAGGCCTACTTCGAATACGCCGCGGATTTTCCGGATTATCCCGACGCGTCCAAATACATACCGCGCTATCCCAACCTCGTGGTCTTGAGAACATTTTCCAAGATTCACGGCCTCGCGGGTTTGAGGCTCGGCATAGCGCTGTGCTCACGCGAAGTTGCCTCCGAGATGAACCGCGTCCGTCCTCCGTTCAATGTAAGTTCGGCGGCGCAAGCCGCGGGGATAGCGGCGCTTTCCGACGACAAACACGTCGCGGATTCGCTCGCGCTCTTTAAGTCAGGGCGCGACTTCATATATCGCGGGCTTAAATCCGCGGGGATAAAATTCTTAAAGACGGCGGGCAATTTCATACTCATAGAAACCGGCAGGCTCACCGGCTCAGAGATATTCCGCGCTCTTCTGAAAAAAGGTTTGATAGTGCGGGCTACGGACGAGTACGACCTGCCGAAACATTTCCGCGTAACTGTCGGATTACCGTCTGAAAATAAGTTTTTCGTGAGGGAAATAAAAAAAATAATGGGAAAGGAGAGCGCCCGAAGCGTCGCGTCCGCGCGAACGCGAAGGGATTCAAACAAATGATTATCACACTGAGAAACGGCGCCGCGAAAAAAGACGCGGACGCCGTAATAAAAAAGATTAAATCTCTGGGGTACGCGCCTCACGTGTCGCGCGGCGTGGACAAGACGATAATAGGCATGATCGGCGAGAGGGCGGAGAAACACCGCGAGGCCTTCGAGGCGATGGATGTCGTGGACCACATAAGCGAGATAGAGAAGCCTTACAAACTTGCATCGAGGGAGTTCAAGAAAGAAAATACCGTCATCAAAATAGACGGTGTCGAGATAGGCGCTAACAAGATCGTCATAATAGCGGGGCCGTGCGCCCTCGAGAAAAAGGACATTGTCGTCGAGATAGCGCATCTCATCAAAGCTTGCGGAGCCAAAGGCATCCGCGGCGGCGCCTTCAAACCAAGGACTTCGCCTTACGCCTTTCAAGGTTTGGGAGAGACCGGACTGAAACTTCTCGTCGAAGCCAAAAAAGCCACTGGGCTAATTACCGTCACGGAAGTGATGAATGTCAATCAGATAGACGCGGTCGTCAAATACGCCGACATTATTCAGATAGGCGCAAGAAACATTCAGAATTACGACCTGCTCAAAGCCGTGGGAAAAACTCGCAAACCCGCGCTTCTCAAGCGGGGCATGGCCACGACGGTAAAAGAGCTTCTTCTTTCCGCCGAATACATAATGTCCGGCGGCAACCACAAAGTAATACTCTGCGAGCGCGGCATCCGCACATTCGAGGACGCCACCAGATTCACGCTCGATTTGAACGCCGTTCCTGTCCTGAAGAAACTCTCGCACCTGCCGGTATTCGTGGACCCGTCCCACGGGATAGGAATAAGAGAACACGTCGGCTCGATGGCCAAGGCGGCCGTCGCCGCCGGCGCCGACGGGTTGTTGATAGAAGTTCACCCCAAGCCCGAAGAGGCGCTCTCCGACGGGCCGCAGTCACTTCTGCCCGAGCAATTCGAAAAACTTATGCTCGAGATTAAACTCGTGGCGAAAGCTGTGGGCAGGCAGATATAGTCATCATGAATATAGCGGTGATAGGAACGGGTCTCATCGGCGGCTCCGTCGGAATGGCCCTGCGGGGCAAGAAAATTTCCGGGCGGAAGATTCGCATAGTGGGCGTGGGAAGAAGCCCCGAACGTCTAAATCTCGCTCTCAGGCTCGGAGCGATAGACGAGTGGACTCTGGACATCAAAGCCGGCGCGGCCGGGGCAGACGCCGTATTAGTCTGCCTGCCCGTGGATATGATAGCGCCGACGGTAATCAGGATTCTGCCGCACTTAAAGCCCGGGGCCGTCATTACCGACGTCGGAAGCGTCAAAAAAAACATAGTCGAACAAATAGAAAAACTCTCTGGCAATCTTGGAAAACGCCCGGGCGGCGGCGCCTGTTATGTCGGCTCTCATCCGATAGCGGGGGCAGAAAAAACATCGGTGCGGCACGCGCGGGGCGACCTGTTCCGTGGGGCCGTCGTGGTCGTTACGCCCGACGGAAGTTCAGACGACGAGGCTGTGAAACTCGTAAAAAAAATTTGGAAAACGACGGGCGCGCGCGTATTCGAAATGTCGGCTGCCGAGCACGACGCGAAACTCGCCGCAACAAGCCACCTGCCGCACGCGATAGCTTACGCTTTGGTAAACTCCGTCGGAGCGCGGGACTTCAGGTTCGCGGGTTCGGGATTCAAAGATACCACCCGAATAGCATCCTCGAACCCGGCGATGTGGGCGGAAATAATACTCGCCAACAAAAAAGAAATCCTCAAATCCGCGGCAGCATTCAGCCGTGAAATCTCAAAGATTATGCGCGCCAAAACCACAAAAGCGCTCGCACGGATACTCTCTTCGGCCAAGAAAAAAAGAGCTGCTCTCGGGCGGAGTTCTCCATAAGTGAAACGTGTATCCGGTAAAATAACCGTCTCTCCGGACAAGTCCGTCTCCCATCGCGCGCTGATGATTTCCTCGATAGCGCGCGGAAAAACAATCGTCAAAAACTTCCTGCGCTCGGACGACTGCCTCTCCACAATGGCCTGTCTGAGAAAATTAGGTGTCGTCATAAAAGACGAGGGCGACAGAATAATAGTGGACGGCCGCGGCCCGAAACTTGCCGCGCCCACGGAGACGCTTTACGCCGGAAACTCCGGCACGACAGTGCGCCTGCTCTCAGGCATACTGGCCGCTCAGAACTTCAAAACAAAGATAACCGGCGACGGCTCTCTCTCGGCCAGACCGATGAAGAGAATTGAGCGTCCTCTTAAGATGATGGGCGCCTCCGTCCGAACCTCCGACGGAAAACTGCCGATGGAAATAACCGGCGGCAATCTTAAAAACATAGACTACGCCTCCGAAATTGCCTCCGCCCAAGTGAAGTCCTGCGTCCTTTTGGCGGGCCTTTACGCCGACGGCAAAACGACCTTCCGCGAACCTATGCGCTCGCGCGACCACACGGAGCGAATGCTCTCGAACTTCGGAGCCAAGATAACGTCATCGTCGGACGGCCCGGGATTTTGGGTTTCGGTGGACGGCCCGGCCGTCATAGAGTCGCCCGGGACTCTGGAAGTGCCCGGCGACATATCCTCCGCGGCTTTTTTCATGGTCGCGGCGGCGATACTGCCGGGCTCGCGCATAACCATATTGAACGTCGGCGTCAACCCGACCAGAACCGGCATCATCGCCATATTGCGACGGATGGGCGCGCGCGTAGAAATCTCGAATCGTCGCGAATCCGGCGGCGAGCCGTCGGCCGACATCACCGTCGAACATTCGGACCTAATCGGCATCGCCATCGGCGCGGACGAAATACCTCTTTTGATAGACGAACTGCCGATAATAGCGGTGGCGGCGTCTCAGGCCGTCGGCGCGACGAGGGTTACCGGCGCCGAAGAACTCCGCGTGAAAGAAACCGACAGAATAAAATCCGTGGTCGGGGAACTCTTGAAGATGGGCGCTCGAATCGAAGAACTCAAGGACGGCTTTGTCGTCGAAGGCCCGACGAAACTCAAGGGCGCTGCGGTCGCTTCCGGAGGCGACCACAGAATGGCGATGTCCCTGGCCGTAGCGCGGCTTGCGGCCGACGGAGAAACCCGCGTCATAAATTCCGAATGCGCGTCGGTTTCATTCCCGGAGTTTTACGGGTTGCTAAATAAAATCACGGCTAATTAATATGTCCTGCCAACGCGTTTTCCTCCCTAAAAACAAAACAAATTCCTCAGTATTGTTTGATGTCCGACGGACGCTCGACGGACATATCGAACGTGATTTTAGATAACGCTATGCGCGGCTATAAGTCGGATATATATACGGGCGACAATATGCCGGATTTGCGGGCACACTTCGGATTAAATCCGCTTTCTGAAAACAACGACTATTTGTCCGAGCAACTGATTACATATATCGGCGGTAAACGTTCCCTGCTGGAGTTTATAGGCGATGGATTGGCGCCCGTCAAAAAGAAACTAAATAAATCCAAACTCAAGATATTTGATGTGTTCTCCGGTTCAGGAATCGTCGCCCGATATATGAAACGGCACGCCGAACTGCTAATAGTAAACGATATGGAAAAATATTCGGAAGTCGTCAACAAATGCTACTTGACAAATAAGTCCCGTGTTGACCAAAAAATATTGAAAGAGGTCCACTCTCATCTATTGCATAAACTACGACACCGTGACCTCCGGGAAGGTTTTATCTGCGAATTATACGCTCCAAAAGATGCGGACGATATTAAATCCGACGAAAGAGTTTTTTACACGCCGCGAAACGCAAAATATATAGACACAGCGAGACAATATATCGAAGAATTGCCCGAGGAACTCAAAAAATATTTTATTGCCCCGCTATTGTCGGAAGCGTCCGTCCACGCAAACACGTCCGGAGTATTCAAGGGGTTTTATAAAAACTCCGAGACAAATATCGGACAATTCGGCGGCAATAATCGCGACGCATTGACGAGAATACTCGGAGAGATAGAATTAAAATACCCGGTATTCAGCAATTATGAATGTGAGTATCGGGTATATCGTGGCGACTCGAATCAAGTATGCGAACAAGTTGACGATGTTGATGTCGCCTACATAGACCCTCCTTACAATCAGCATCCGTACGGATCCAATTATTTTATGCTGAACCTCATCGCGGATTACGTCAGACCAAAAAATATCAGCCCTGTTTCGGGAATACCTAATGAGTGGCGCAGGTCCGATTACAATAAAAAGAAATCGGCATATAACTCGTTGCGGGAACTCTCTTACAACCTGCGGGCGAAATATCTGCTTATATCGTTCAATTCGGAGGGCTTCGTAAAATCGGAAGATATGACGGATATGCTCAAAAATATCGGCAAGGTTGAAGTCATGGAAACAAGGTATAATACTTTCAGGGGCTCTAGAAACCTCAACGGACGCGGCATACACGTCAAAGAATATCTATATCTGGCAGAGAAATCTATATGAAGAAGAAAAACGTAATCGCCATAGACGGCCCCGCCGGCGCGGGAAAATCCACCATCGCCAAAATCGTGGCAAAAAAGCTCGGCTACATTTATATAGACACGGGAGCGATGTATCGCGCCCTCACATGGAAGGCGCTCGACGAAAAAACCGACCTCGCCGACATAGACGCCATCGTCGCTCTGGCGCGCAAGACCGACGTGGAACTCAAAAACTCCGGCGGCAAACTGCTCGTGTTCGTGGACGGCCGCGATGTCTCGTCGGAAATCAGGAAAGAAAATATATCGAAGCATACCAATGAAACGGCCTCTATGGGAGGCGTCAGAAACATTCTGCGCCAAAAGCAGCAGGAAATGGGGGCGCGCGGCGGCGTAGTAATGGAAGGCCGCGACATCGGAACATGCGTGTTTCCCGACGCAAAATATAAGTTTTATCTCGACGCGTCCATAGACGAGCGCGCTCGCAGGCGTTACAATCAACTTCTTAAAAAAGGGGAGAAGGTCAACCTCGCGCGTATCAAGACCGCCATAGCCGAGCGCGATTACAAAGACAAAAACCGCGGCATCAACCCGCTGAGATGCGCCGACGACGCCGAAGTCATAGACTCGACTCATCTGAGCTTAAAAGAAGTTGCCAAAGTCATACTTGATTATGTCGGGCTTGATTATGTCAGAAATAAAAAGAGACAAAGGTAGTTTAATATATCGCGCGGGCCACTTGCTCTGCAGGTTCGTCATTTTAGGTTTGCGGCGGGTCAAGGTCAGGGGACTTGAAAACATTCCTTCGCAAGGCGCTTTCATAGTCGCCCCGAACCATTCGAGTTATCTGGACCCAGTGCTCGTCGGGTCGTCCTGCCCGTTCGCCATCAGCACCATGGCTAAAAAAGAGCTCTTCTCGGTGCCGATATTTGGCCGGATACTGCCCAAAATCAACGTATTCCCCGTCGAGCGGGAAGCCTCCGACGTAGGCGCCGTGCGCACGGCTTTAAAAATACTTAAAAAAGGCGGGCCGCTTCTTCTTTTTCCGGAGGGCTCAAGGGGCAAGAAAGGGAGAAAGTCTCCGAAACTTGGCGTGGGATACTTCGCCGCGAAGGCCGGTGTGAGCGTCGTGCCTGTGCTTGTAACTGGCGCAGACTCGTTTTTTTCTTTTAAGTCCATAGAAGTAATCTGGGGCGAGCCAGTGATCGCTCATGAGAATCCGTCTAAAGACGACTACGCCAAGTTCACGGAAGATATCATCAAAAAAATCTATGCGCTCACCGCGCCCCAAGACAAAGAAACCTCAGTCGGAGCCGCCGCAGTTGGAGGAGCGGATAACGCGCGCGGCGTCATAGAAACGCGGATATGAAAATAACCATAGCCAAAAACTCGGGTTTTTGCTTCGGCGTAAAACGCGCGGTCGCGATTGTCGAAAAACTCTCCGACGCGGGACGAAAAATATACACGAACGGCCCCATCATCCACAATCCCCAAGTCATAAAATCTCTGGCCGTCAGGGGCGTGAAAGCTCTCAAATCTTCCGACGACGCGATGGGACTCAAGAAAGGTCTATTAGTCATCAGAACCCACGGAATGAAAAAGGACTTTCCGTCGCAAGTACCCGAAAAAGTAAGAATAATAGACGCGACCTGCCCGTTCGTCAAAAGGGCCCAGGACATCGTCAAGCGACTCTCTGTCGAGGGCCGCAGAGTGATAATACTCGGCGACGAGCATCATCCCGAAGTGGAAGGTCTGGTTTCATACGCCGACAGCGCCGTCGTCATTAAAAATCCGAAAGAAGCCGCGAAACTCGATATCAATAAGGGGCGCGTCGGGTTTTTGAGTCAGACCACGCAGTCCGTGGGAGATTTCGCCGCGATATCCCGCCGCATAAAAAAGAAAAATCCGTCCGCGCTGATTTTCGACACGATATGCCGCACGACATCCTTGAGACAAAGCGAGGTTGAAGAAATCGCCCGCAAATCTGATATAATGATAATCGTCGGAGGCAAGAACTCCGCCAACACGAAAAGGCTTGCGGCCATATCCCGCAAACACACGGTAACCTACCACATAGAAACATCGCGCGAACTAAAGAAAAAATGGTTCGGTAAAGCGTTTTCCGTCGGCATAGCCGCGGGAGCGTCCACGCCCGACCGCATAATCAAAGAAGTCGCCGAGCGCATAAAGAAAATAGGCGGGCGTTAATTTTTAAGGGGAATTTTTTAAGGAGCACACACATCATGGAAGAAGCGAAACGTCAGCAGGAATCCGTCGAGGACACCGAAAATATCACAATGGAGGAACTTCTCAAAGAATCCGAACCGGCTCATCTTGCGCCCGGCCGGACAGTCAAGGGCGTTTTCGTGCGTAAATCCGGCGAGGACTTTATGTTCGACATAGGCCACAAGCGCGAAGCCGTGGTGCCGGGCGCCGAAATCATACCGGAAGAGATGCTGCTCTCTCCTATGAAACTCAGGGTTATCCATCCCAACTCTCCCGCGCACGGCGGCAATCCGCTTCTTTCGTGGAAAGATGGCGCCCGTGATGAATCGTCGCGGAACCTTAAAAATTCCTTCGACACAAAATCGCCGGTGGAAGGTGTCGTGGCCCGCGTGATAAAAGGCGGCTGCATAGTTGATCTGGGCGGCGGCGCCGAGGCATTTATGCCCGGGGCGCACACTTTAAGAAAAAGCGACAAACCGGTCGGGCGGCAAGTTCACTGCATAATCATCGAAATGAAAAGCGACAACATAGTCGTGTCCGAGCGCCTCGCGGCCGATATCGTCCGCGAAAAAGCGGCAGCGGAGATATTTTCAAAATATGCCGTGGGCGACGAAGTTGAAGGCGCCGTCGTGTCGCTGGCAAAGTTCGGAGCTTTCGTGGACATCGGAGGCATAGACGGACTTATCCACGTAAGCGACGTCGCGTGGAGCGGCGGGGGCAAACTCGAGGATCACATCAAAGTCGGACAAAAACTTCGTGTGAAAATCCTTGCGATGGACACGGCGTCAAAAAAAATATCGCTGGGCTTAAAACAGATGAGCGCGGATCCGTGGAGTAAGGTCGCCGATAAATATAAAGTCGGGGATACCGTCGAGTGCGTAACGGGAAACACGACCAAGTTCGGGGTATTTTGTCGTATGGAGGACGGTGTGGACGGACTTATTCACGTCTCCGAGGTGGATTGGCGCAATCCCAATCCGGAACTTTCAAAGGTCTTCCCGAAAGGAACAGTGATAAAAGTCAAAATTCTCTCGGTGGACGCGGCCCGGAACAAAATCTCGCTTTCCGTAAAACACCTGACTCCGAGCCCGTGGGAAAGCGCCGCCGGAAGCATAAAAGCCGGATCAGAAGTCTCGGGAGTCGTGATGAGAGTGACTCCTTTCGGCGCCGTCGTAAAAATCTCAGACGCCATAGAAGGCACGCTGCACGTCAAAAACTTAGACTGGTTCAAGAAAATATCGAACCCCGCGAGCATTCTAAAAACAGGTCAGGAAATAAAACTCCGCGTGATAGAGTTCGACCCCAAGCAACAGCGTCTGGAACTCTCCCTTAAACATCTCAATGGAAATCCTTTCGAAAAGTATAAGAAAAAAACAGTTTTGGATTGCACGGTCGCCAAGGTAACGCCCGCCGGCGTCATCGTAGAGATAGAGCCCGGCGTCGAGGGCTTCGTGCCAAAAAGCGAAATCGCGCGCAAGAAAGGCGACGAAGTATCTGAACTCGTAAAACCCGGCGACAAGTTGCGCGGCGTCGTTATGGAAAGCGACGCGACGGGGCGCAGAATAGAAATATCCGTTCGCAAGTTCGAGATAGAACAAGAGAAGAAACTACTGGCCAAATATTCCGCCGACAAACCCGGACCGCGGCTCGAGGACTTGCTCGACGAAATGTAAGGAGCGGCCAAACCCGGGCGCTATTCCCCCTTTACTAATGTTTATTTTTTAGGGGGGAATGCTTTAACCGGAGACCTGTGATAATCTATGTCAAAAAAAAATAAACATATTCAGCAAAGAAATCAGCCCGTGGTGTCGGAGAGGTTGGCGGCTGTTGTTTCCCGAAGGGGAAGAAGGACGATTTATCTGGGCATAGGCGCGGTAATAACGGGATTCGCCGTTCTCTCGTTCGCCGACCCCGCCGGACAAAACTTCGCCGCGAGCCTGTCGCCATTTATAATAATAGGCGGATACGCCGTCATCGGCGTCGGCATCATCCTCCCCGCCGGCAAATCCGAAAACCCGCCCGCCGCCCGCGCCGACGTTACGCGACAATCTCCCGAAAGAGAAAAACCCGCCTCTAAATAATAATCTCCCTTGATATGAAAAAACTCGACTGGCACCGCCTTAGCGTAGAAAAAACGCTTTCCGAACTTTCCTCCGATTGCTCCGGACTCAGGACGCCCGAAGCGCGCCGGCGTCTCGCGGTTTACGGCGCGAACACGCTTGAATCCAAAAAGAAAGAAAGCCCGCTCGCCATGTTTCTGGGCCAGTTCAAAAGCCCTCTCATTTACATACTTCTTTTCGCCGCCGCGATATCCTTTATCGTCGGAAAAATCCCGTCGGGCGTGGTGATACTCATAGTGCTTTTCGCCAACGCGACGATGGGATTCGTTCAGGAAAGCCGCGCGAAATCCTCGATGGAAAAGCTCAAAGAACTCTCCGCGCCGAAAGCCAAAGTATTGCGTGACGACGCCGCAGTGGAGATCTCCACGAAGGATATTGTCCCGGGCGATATCATACTCCTTGAATCCGGCACCAAAGTTCCGGCGGATGCAAGAATTATGGAGGCCGTAAGGCTTCAAATTGACGAGGCGGCTTTCACCGGAGAATCTCATCCCGTCTATAAAATCGAAGACGCGATAGACGAAGACGCGGTGGCGGCGGACAGGCGCAATATGATTTTTTCCGGAACCGTCGTAGTTTCGGGCCGAGGGCGGGCCGTCGTTACGGCCGCCGGAATGAACACCGAGATCGGCGCGATGGCCAGAATGATACAAGACACCCCGCAACCCAAGACGCCGATACAGCGAAGGCTCGAAAGTTTCGGGCGTTTCATAATAATTCTCGTGACGGCGCAGGTCGCCGCGGCGTTCGTGATAGGTTTCTTCATCCGACGGATGAACTTCATAGACATTTTTTTTGTGGTGCTCTCGCAGATGGTCTCATCCATACCCGAAGGACTGCCGGTGGCCGTTACGGTGGCGCTCGCCGTCGGGATGCAGAGAATGGCGAACAGAAAAGCTTATGTAAGAAAACTCGCCGCCGTCGAGGGGCTCGGCAGCACGACCGTGATATGCTCGGACAAAACCGGCACCCTTACAAAAAATGAGATGACCACGCGGCGCATATTTACGTTCACGAGTTCTTACGACGTCTCGGGCACGGGCTATGCGCCGGAGGGAAAAATCATCGGGCCCGAGGCGGCTGGCGAATCCGTTGCCGCCGAACCCCCGCCCGACTTGAAAAAACTGCTCCTGTCGGCAGTTCTTTGCAACAACGCCGCGCTGTATCCGTCCAAGACGCGCGGCAGACCCGATGTCTCGGGAGACCCCACCGAGATAGCATATCTTACGGCCGCCGCCAAGGCCGGATTCGACGTCAAACAACTTGCCGCGGATTATCCGCGAATAGAGGAACTGCCCTACGAGCCGCAGATACAAATGATGGCCACACGCCATATCGCTCCCGACGGAAGGAGCGTCGTTTTCGTCAAGGGCGCCCCTGAGAAAATCCTGCCGATGTGCGCCCGATATCTGACCGCCGACGGCTCGGAAAAACCCGTCGGCGAAACAGAGCGAGCCAAGGTATTGGCGGATTGCGATTCTATGGCGCTGTCCGCGTTAAGAGTGCTGGCATTCGCGTATTACGAAGATGAAGAACGCGCAGGCAAATCCCGCGGCGCGACCGTTATTGACATTGATAACCTCGACGGTAAATTGGTCTATGCCGGCGCAATGGGCAACATTGACCCTCCGCGCGAAGAGGTCAAGGCCGCGATAAAAATGTGCAAAGAGGCCGGCATCAAAACGATAATGGTCACGGGCGACCATCTCAAAACCGCCGAAGCCATCGCCGCAGAGTTGGGGATATCGCAGACGAGAAACACGGGCGTTTCCGGCAGCGAGCTTGAAAAAATGAGCGCCGAAGAGTTATCGGAAGCGGTGCGACGCTCGACGGTATTCGCCCGAATAGAACCCAAGCACAAGTTATGGATAGTGCAAGCCCTTCAGCGGCAGGGCGAGGTCGTGGCCATGACCGGCGACGGCATCAACGACGCGCCGGCCTTGAGCGCATCCGACATCGGAGTGGCGATGGGCATCACCGGCACCGACGTAGCCAAAGAGGCCGCCGGCATAGTCATCGCCGACGACAACTTCACGACCATCGTCAACGCCGTCGAGGAGGGCCGGGGTATCGCCTCGAATATCAGAAAGACCGTTCTTTATCTTTTATGCTCCAGTAACACCGAAATTTTGCTGCTGCTTACGGCTCTCGTGACGGGTCTCCAACTGCCTCTGATACCGGTGATGATACTCTGGGTCAACCTTGTCACCGACGGAGGAATGACGATACCTCTGACTATGGAGCCGAGGGAAAACGTGATGGATCGCCCGCCGGAAAAAAAAGACGCCCCGCTCGTTACGCCGAGGATGCTTAATTTTCTATTCTACCGCGTTCCCATCATGTCCGGGGGACTCATAACTCTTTTCGTCTATGAACTATCCACCGCGGGCTCGCTCGAATATGCGCGCACAGCCGTCTTCACGGCGCTCGTGATAACCCAGTGGTTCAACGGCATAAGCACGCGCTCGTTCGACAAGTCCGTATTCAAAATGGATTGGTCGTCGAATAAATATATTCCCTTCAGCCTCGGCATCGGTTTTACGCTTCATTTATCCTTGATATACGTGCCTTTTTTAAGAAGTATTTTTATGACCGTGCCGCTTTCCGCCGGTGATTGGTTCCGGATAATCGCCGGCGCCAGCACGATACTCTGGGCCGAAGAATTGAGAAAGTTTTTCGCGGCGCGCAAGGGGCAAATTAAAACCGCGTAAAATAAACGCTTATCAAAAATAAATAAAGTAACAAAGTAACAAAGTAACAAAGTAACAAATAAAGGAGTAGCGATAATGGAATCGAAAAACGCCGAGTTCATAAGCAAGTATTACGGCGACGCCCTTGTCAGGGGGCTTATTTCAAAACAGGCCCAAAGATACGGACACGCGATAGGATGGGGCAAGGTCTTGTCCGAGCGCGGATGGACATTGCCGGTAAAGGAAGTGCCGCCGGAGCGGATAGGGGAACTTCTCGACGATAAACTCGACATATTTTTTCCGATACGAGTAAAGGACGACTCGGAACTCGTAATAATCTGGGACATAGAATATTTCAACAACACCGAACCCGGATGGCTCTTCGACCGCAAAAACCAGAAGACCGTGTTCTCATGGATGGCGCCGGCGTTTCTTATGGTCGAAGACATACTTAAATCCTACGGCATAAAATACGCCATAGACGTTACGATGTCGGGCATACACGTATGGTCGAAAGTCCGCGCGGGCTCGGCCGGATTCAATGCCCTGGCCGACGAAGGCACTCTGCTTGCGTCGCTGGAGGAAAAATACGCCGAGGTTGTGCCGTCGGACTTAAAACGGCTGAAACCCGTGGCGCCCGAACTTGGACGCGCGTACAACGCCGCCGGAAAGATACTCGAGTTCTTCACCCACGAACTTATCCGTCGCAACCGGAAGGAAAATCCGACTGCGATACCCGTAACCATATCCGACACTCCGCAGTTCGGCGAGCGCTACCCCTATTCGGGCATCTCGTCCGACCTGACGCAATACGGGCACCCCATATTTATGCGCTGCATCAGGGCATTCTGCTCGGCGCACCAAAAATCCATATTCCGCGGTTTCGAAGAACTCGGTCCCGCCGTGGACGTCATAAAGACCGGCGGCATCACTTATTCCGACGCCGCGAGAATAATGTGGGACGCCGACGAAGCAATTAAGTTTTATCGCGACAACTTCGCCGCTTCCTCGATAGATATTCCCGATTCGTCGGACGGATGGCTCGCCGCCGCGAAGGCCTACTCGAAAAGCGAACTCAAAGACAAGCACATGGAATGGGAAACCGCCGAACCGTATGACTATGTCAGCGAGGACAAACGCGGCCTGTATTACAATTTCTTCGACCGGCGGCAAGCAAACCCTGCATTGCTGACTCCCGTAAATCTTCAGACACTCGGCGAAGAGTTCGGCAACGACGGGGCGACCGAGGCGAAAAAAATCTTCCGGGACATAGCGAATTGCTATGCCGACGATACGCTCGGATGGTATGACCCCGTCAAGTTCACCGGCATAGACTGGAAAAAATATGACCCTCAAATGGCCGCGGACTTCTGGGGGAGGGTGTATTGGTCATTGCATAAAATGGGACTGGGCCGGGGCAGCGGACATTCGCAGGAACGGAAAAAATAAAAAATGTAAGGCCGTCGAAATACTGAGTTTTCACCAAAGTCGCAGGGCGCTGTATTTATTAATTTTGAAATCTCGGTAATATAGCCGCCGCGCCATAAAACGATTCTCCGACGATAAAACCGTAATGCGGTGGGGTGGGGGGTAAGAAGGTTTCGTCGTGGTCTCGGCGGCGACATACGAGTGGAAGACAACAAACCCAACAGCAGCCGCTTCATATTTACCATCCCCGACATAACGTAACTCTGCCGCTCGTTATAAAACCTCAACTCGGCCACATACCGCTCTCGCCGCAATTTCCGATACGGCTGCAACGAGACAGTCCGTTAAAGTGCTATAATTATAACATCATCGCTTCAACAACCAGAGGAGGATTTATGGTTAAAAAAATAGTTTTATGGGCAGCGGGAGCGCTATTAATTATCGCTATTTTGACGCTCGCGCGCGCGGGATTTTTTACAGGCGTGAGAGTGGAGGAAAAGGAAGTCGGACATTTCATCCTTGTGTATAAAAAAGGCGAGGGCGCGTACAAAAACTCCGCCTCCGTAATGACCGCCGTTTACGACAAACTCGTCATGGAAAAAATCGAAACGGACAAGGGATTCGGATATTACTACGACGACCCGAGGAAAGTTCCGGCGGAAAACCTCAGATGGATAGCCGGTTACATCGTTGATAACGAAAAAGCGGCGGCGCGCGCCAAAAAGTATTTTCAGGTGAAGAAATTCCCGGCGACGAGAGCGCTGACAGCCGAGTTTCCGCTCAAGGGAAAACTTAGTATACTCGCCGGCATAATCAAAGTATATCCGGCGATGAAGCGCCACGCCGTCAAAAAAGGTTTTCCAATGGCTCCTGTTATGGAGATATACGACGGTAAGTCCAAAAAAATAACTTATGTAACGTCGCTCGACCCCGAGTTCGACGCTATCGGGTTCTACGAGCCGAAGAAGCCGGCGGGCGCGAAAAAACAGGCATCCAAATAAGGGGGAGGGGACAAGTGATAAAAAAATCAAAAACGGCTGCCGTCGTAGCGGCAGCGGGCATATTGACAATTATCGGCGCGCTTCTGCGCGGAGTCATGGATTCCCGAAGAATGCGATTGATTGAGGAAGAAAATAAGTTGCTTCTGGCGTGGATTGAAAACCGGCACGACTCCGGCTGGGCCGAACGCGTGTCGGATTGGGCCAAGCAAAAGGCCGCAATGCGCGTAAACGGCCGCGGCGACGGAGATTGATTCCGCGACGAGGGCGCGAAAAAACCTTATGCGATAAAGTAAGGATGTCAGAAATGAACCGCCGCGAAAAACAATGCATCGCCTTTCTTAAACGACTCGTCTCGACAAAAAGCTATTCGGGACAAGAGACGGCCGTTTCCAAAATCATAGCCGCCGAGATGAGACATCTGGGTTACGACGAAGTCCGCGCGGATTCGTTCCATAACGTCGTCGGAATAATCGGCGACGGAAGCGGTGTTAGGATTTTATTCGACGCCCACACGGACACGGTCGGAATAGCCGACCCGAAAAACTGGAAAACCGCCCCGTTCAAAGCCGTCATAAAAAGCGGACGGCTCTACGGACGCGGCGCCGCCGACGACAAAGGCTCCGTCGCGGCGATGGTCTACGCCGGAGCGGCTTTGAAAAAATCCGCGCGCGCGGACGGCTTCACGCTTATGGTGTCGGCGTCGGCCCTGGAAGAAACGGGCGGTACCGAGTGGCTTGACTTCATCACGAAAAAACTCAAATTCCGTCCGGACTTCGCGGTCATAGGCGAGCCGTCGGACTTAAAAGTTATACGCGGTCATAAGGGGCGCGCGGAATTCAAAATCGCGGCGGTCGGAAAATCGGCGCATGCGAGCATCCCCGAAAAAGGCGTCAATGCCGTCCACAAAGCGGCCGCGCTCGTCGGAAAAATCGCCGCGCTAAACAAAAAATATAAAGCCGCGGAACTCGGGCGGCCGGTCATATCCGTTACCCTTATCGAGACTCAAAACGCATCCATCAACACGATACCCGAACGTTGCGTTTTCTACATAGACCGACGGACAGTGGAGACCGAAACGCGGCGGCGCGTGGAAAACGAAATCCGCAAGGCCTGCGGCCGCGACGGGAAAATCGAATACGTCAAGTATTATAGCCCGTGGGTCATCGGCGCAAATCACCCCTTGATCAAGGCCTCCGCAAAGGCATTTAGAAACGCCTACGGCAATGCTCCGAAAATAGTGACGTGGCCGTTCTGCACGAACGGCTCGCACACGATGGGCGACAGGGGAATACCGTCGGTGGGCTTCGGCCCCGGAAAAGAAGAGCACGCCCACATCGCCAACGAAAGTATTGCTCTTGCCGACGTAGTTCGGG
>JASEHK010000110.1 GCA_030018875.1 Endomicrobiia bacterium
GCCGCCAATATCGCAGAAGGTTTCAGGAAAAGGAGTAAGAAAGATAAAATAAATTTTTACAATATATCGCAAGGTTCGTTGGATGAATTGGAATATTATCTGATTCTTTCCGCTGATTTAAGATATTGTAAAAAAGAAGAAATTATAGTATCTCTTGTTGGAGATACCGGTAAGATGTTGGGAGCTTTGATAAATTCGATTGAGAAAAGGGCGTAGCCCCCTATCCCCTATCTACCCGCTACTATCTACTAATTTTATGAAATATCCTAAACTCAGAGAACTCAAAGAGGCCGTTCTGGCGCTCATAAGAGGTCCCGCCACGACGAAGTTTCCGTCGGAGCCGCATACTCCGCCCGAAGGCTTTCGCGGACGGCCCACGCCCTCAAGCGACGGCTGCATAGCCTGCGGCGCCTGCGCCGAGGTCTGTCCGGCGGCCGCCATTGAAGTCATCGAAACCACCGCCCCCGGCCATCCCATGCGCATCATCGAATGGCATTATGACCGCTGCATATACTGCGGGCAATGCCAGAGCCATTGCACCACCAGAGACGAGAGCGTGCCCGGAGTCCGGCTCACTCAAGAGTTCGACCTTGCCGGCGTTGACCGCTCGAAGATGCGCGATGCCGTCGAGAAACCGCTGGTCGTCTGCGAGGCTTGCGGCGAGCCGCTGGCTTCGCGGCCGCATTTAGAATGGATATCGTCCCGCCTCGGCCCGCTTGCCGCCGCCAATTTTTCTCTTAACGATATCTTTCAGCAGAACCTTCTTCCGACGAAGAATGCCCCCGCCGCTTCCATTGACACCGGCGCGCTCCGCAGGCAGGACCTTTTCAGGATAAACTGCCCCAAGTGCCGTCATAGAGTACTTGTATTTAATCAGACGGGGAAATGAAATATATAGTAGCCAGTAGCGAGTAGATGGTAGATAGGGAATAGTAAAAAGTAGCGAGTAGCCAGTAGCGGGTAGATAGGATCCTCTTCTACTATCTACCATCTACTGGCCACTATCTACTGATTCCGGAGTTACTATGGTCAAAATCGTTGACACAACTTTACGGGACGCGCATCAATCTCTTATAGCCACGCGGATGCGCACCGAGGATATGCTGCCGGCTCTTGAGAAACTCGATTCAGCAGGGTTCCACGCGCTTGAGGTATGGGGCGGCGCGACGTTTGATTCGTGCCTGCGTTTTCTCGCCGAGGATCCCTGGCGGCGTTTAAGAGAGATTCGCTCGCAAATAAAGAAAACCAAACTCCAGATGCTTTTGCGCGGCCAGAATCTCGTCGGATACCGCCACTACGCCGACGATGTCGTGGATGAGTTCGTGCGCCTAAGCGTAAAAAACGGAATTGACATAATAAGAATCTTCGACGCCCTGAACGATCCGCGCAATATGGCGTCCTCAATAAAGGCCGCCAAAAAATACGGCGCCGAGGCGCAGGGCACGATATCATACACGACGAGCCCCGTTCATACCGTAGCCGCCTTCGTCGCGCTTGCCGAAGAGTTGGCCGCGATGGGCTGCGACTCAATTTGTATAAAAGACATGGCCGGACTTATAACGCCCGATGCGGCGCGCGAACTCATCTCTTCATTGAAGAAATCCGTCAAACTGCCTCTTGACCTTCACACCCATATGACGAGCGGAATGGGTTCTTTAAGCTATTACGCCGCGTGTCAGGCGGGCGTGGACATAGTGGACTGCGCTTTTTCGCCCTTTGCCGACGGCACTTCCCAGCCGCCCATGGAGCCGTTCGTCGCCGCGCTGCGCGGCACTCCGTACGACACGAAACTCGACCTTGAAAAGTTGCTCGACATAGGATTTTATTTCCTCAACGTCAAAAAAAAATACGAAACTCTCTGCTCGCCCGTGGCCGAAAAATCAGACGTGAGCGTGCTCATCCATCAGATACCGGGCGGAATGATTTCGAATCTCTATTCTCAACTCAAAGAACAACATGCGCTCGATAAATACTCCGAGGTTTTAAAGGAAGTGCCGCGGGTGCGCGAGGACATGGGATGGCCTCCGCTGGTCACGCCGACGAGCCAGATAGTAGGCACACAGGCCGTCTTGAACGTTATTCTGGGCGGGCGCTACGAAAAAGTCACCGAAGAAGTGAAAAACTACTGCCTCGGGCTTTACGGACGCACCCCCTCTCCGATAAAAAAAGAGATACTCGAAAAGGTCATCGGCAAGCAAAAGCCCGTCGAGGCGCGGCCCGCCGACTTGCTGAAAACGGAACTCGAAAATATCCGCCGCGACATAAAAGAGCAGGGCATACCCGCCAAGTCCGACGAGGACGTCATCAGTTATGCTCTGTATCCGCAGATTGCGGCTAAGTTTCTTAAAGGGGAAGCCAAGCCAGAACCTCTCGGAGTTTGCGAAGCGCCCCGCACTCCGTCGTCCCCTCAAATTGGGATAGCGCCTCCCGTTGTTTCCCCGTCGCCCGACGAGTTCATAGTTCTTGTGGATGACGAAGAATTCAGGATAAAGATAAAGCCGGTCGCTTCCGTCGGCGCTTCCGTCTCCGCCGATACGGCGGGCAAAAAGGAAGAGATTCCGTCGGGAGCCGTGGTTTCTCCGATGCAGGGGATGGTCGTCTCCGTAAAGGTCAAGGTCGGCGCCCCCGTCAAAAAGGGCGATACCGTCATTGTTCTTGAAGCGATGAAGATGCAGACCCAGATACATTCCGACCACGACGGCGTGGTGCGCCAGATATACACTTTTGAGACGGAAATAGTGGATGCCGGCGACGTGTTGATGGTAATCGGATAAAAAGTAGCGAGTAGCCAGTAGCAGGTAGATAGGGGGCAATGTCCTTCCCCATCTACTATCTACTCGCTACTATCTACTGTTTTTTATTATGTTTAAAAAAATACTCGTCGCCAACCGTTCCGAGATAGCCATACGCGCGATGCGCGCGGCAAGGGAACTCGGAATAAAAAGCGTCGCCGTTTACTCGGATGCCGACGAAAAGGCTTTGCATCCGCGTTATGCCGACGAGGCGTATCCTCTCGGCGGCAGCCATCCCAAAGAATCCTACCTTAACATCAAAAAAATAATAAAGATAGCCAAGGACTCATGCGCCGAGGCGATACATCCCGGCTACGGTTTCTTATCGGAAAATCCGTCGTTCGCATACGCCTGCGAAAAGGAAAAAATATCTTTCATAGGCCCGTCGTCGAAGGTAATGGAGTTGATGGGCAACAAGATAGTCGCCCGCAAGACCGTTGCGGCTTCGGGAGCGCCCGTGGTGCCGGGGACCACCGGCGAAGTGCTCGGAATCAAGCCGGCGCTTAAAATATCGTCGGAGATAGGGTATCCCGTCATCGTAAAAGCCGCCGCCGGCGGAGGCGGCATAGGTATGCGCATCGCGCGCGACGCCAGAGATCTTGAAGACGCCGTTGAGCAAGCCAAGGCCACGGCCGGTTCGGCTTTCGGCGACCCGTCGGTATTCATAGAAAAATACGTCGCCGAACCGCGTCACATCGAAATACAGATACTCGCCGACAAGCACGGCAATGTGGTTCATCTGGGCGAGCGCGAATGCTCGATACAGCGAAGGCACCAGAAATTAATAGAAGAGGCCCCTTCGCCCGTGATGACGCCGGATCTCCGTCGGGAAATGGGAGAGGTGGCGGTAAATATCGCCCGCTCGATAAAATACGTCAACGCCGGCACCATAGAGTTCATCTACACGCAAGGCAAGTTTTATTTTATGGAGATGAACACGCGCGTTCAGGTCGAGCACCCCATAACCGAGATGATAACCGGCGTGGACATCGTCAAGCAACAGATATTGATAGCCGCCGGCGAAAAACTGCCGTTCGCTCAGGACGACATCAAGATAAACGGCCACGCCATAGAGTGCCGCATCAACGCCGAGGACCCTCTGAACAACTTCGCGCCCTCTCCGTCGAAACTTAAGGGATATCGCTCTCCCGGCGGTATCGGAGTGAGGGTGGATTCGGGCGTGTTTTCGTCTTACGTCATACCGACCTACTACGACCCGATGATATCGAAACTCATCGTCTGGGGGCGCACCAGAGACGAGGCCATAGAAAGAATGAATCGCGCGCTTTACGAGTATATCATCGTCGGACCAAAGACCAATATCCCTTTTCATAAAGCGGTGCTGGCCAACAAAACCTTCCGTCGCGGCGAACTCTCCACGCACTTCATCGCCGAGCAGAAGCAACTCCTCGACGAGACGATGAAGATAATCGCCGAGGAACAGACGCTTCAGGAAAAACTCTCCTCGATATTTCGCTCCGAGACCAAGGCCGCCGCCGCCGCCGCCGCGATAAAGGTTTATCTTGCGGGGCGATAAGGCGGTATTTCTGGCGTCAAACAAGTCCTCGGCAACAACCCCTCAAAATCGCGCCTCATAAGCGCCCGATGGGATTTCGGAAAATACGACGGAGATAGTGTCCTAAACCGATTGTCTTTTGCCTGGCGGATAACGTTTACCGCAAGATGCCGAGGCGTGCGCAAAGATTATAATCGAGGCCTTAAAAGCAGGCGCGTCTTTGTCTTGATAGGTTTTTGGGGCGGGTATTTTTGAAGGGGGAAAGAATCCTAAAAGCTCAACCAATCAACCATGCTTCCTTGGGTGTGGATTTGCCGGGCTGGCGCTTGAAACCTTTCGCGGATTTTGCGGAGGGTTTTATTTTTGAGTCGGTTTTCTGAGAAAATCCTTCGGTGTGAGACGATACCACCGCCTCGACCGCGTTTATCACGGCGAGGCGTTTTTTATCGTTCAGGCACTCAAGCCGTCGCCACATAGCCAGCCATCGAGTCAGCCCCGGCTTGGGCGGATTCGGTAAATATCCTTCGTCGTCGCCGGAAAATACGCCGAAGTCCGCGTTCAACGCCCGCGCCATCTTGGCCACCGTCACAATTGACGGCTTTTTGACGCCGCGCTCGACGTCGCTTATGAACTTTGCCGAAACGCCCGACGCTTCGGATAGTTTTTCCTGAGTGATTCCGGCCTCTTCTCTGCGGCTTTTGAGTGTTTGGGCCACGTTTTTGTAGATTTTTTCCATAAGTAAAATCCCGCCTTTGCGCTCACCTCACGGCTCACGCTTTAGGGCGATAATTTTACAATATCCCCGCCGCGTCATACTACCACCCAAAAGGCGTATTAAATATCGCCCTATGGCTTGACTTCACTCTCCCGTTTTTCTATAATCCGAGCGGATATTCCGGGGCGGATTACGATTCCATGTGAGGTTATTATGAAGTATATAAGACATTTTTTTACTGTTGCGGCGATAAATCTTGCTATTGTTGCGCCAGTTTTTACTCAACAAAAATCTCCGCCTCAAAACCTCGAAACAAAACCCATCGAATACGTTCCTGATGAAATCATTGTAAAGTTCAGAGATTTACCCGACCAGCACGAACCGAAATATGAGGGCGGGATATATAAGGTCGGGAAAGGGTCCCTCAATAAACT
>JASEHK010000111.1 GCA_030018875.1 Endomicrobiia bacterium
GGGAAATTGAGAGAAGCAACCATATGCCCGTAAACAAAGAAGGTTTTCCGTTAATAGGTCTCGTCTTGGCCGGTACCCTGACGGCGGCGTGGTTTGCGTTCCGGCTTTGTTCGCCGTGGCTTGCGCTCATCGCCGCCATAGGATTTATCAAGGCGGGATTCTTCTGTTACTTCTTCCGCGACCCCGAAAGAAACATTCCCTCCGACGACAAAGTCCTTTTGTCGCCGGCCGACGGTAAAATAATGGAGATAGCCGACGAACCATCAGGCGCCAGAACCGCGCGGATATTTCTGTCGGTGTTTAATGTCCACGTTCAGCGCTCGCCGGCGGACGGAGTGGTAAAATCCGTCGAGCGAACGGGAACAAAATATCTGCCGGCGATGAAGTCCGCCGCGCACGGCGAAAACGTCCGCAACATCGTAACAATGGAAATCGCCGGCGGCTCGACGGTAAAAATACATCAGATAGTCGGCATACTCGCCAGGCGATTAGTCCTCTGGATAAAGCCCGGCGACAAAATTATGGCCGGCGGGCGCATAGGACTCATAAAGTTCGGCTCGCAGGTGGATTTGACTTTCTCCGACGGATATGAGCCGGTCGTAAAGCCCGGCGACAAGGTCACGGGCGGCGTCAGCATCATCGCCAGAAAAAAATGAAAAAAGGCGTCTACCCGTGGTTTCTCGTAAAAAAATGACCGCGCCCGGAGTAAAACTCTTGAAAAAAAGAAAATCCTCGCCCAAACGGAAAAAGGAAATCCGAGCGGCGCTGATTAAAGAAACCACAGCCGTTTATACTGCTGAAAGTAATCATTTCGCACACAAAAAAAATATTGATTTATCATTATTTGCCAACGTTCAATTTATATACGAACTTCATCTTGCTAAACTTGAGTTGGAATCATTCGGTTTAACGGTCGAGATAACAAACGGTTTGCGCAAATTCATCACTACCACCGACAAGGATACTTTCAAACTTTTATTGAAACGCACTGCATATTTCGGGAAAATCAACAACGCCACGAGCGACTATTATTACATACAAAAAGCAAATCAAACCCGTTCGGTCAATCAATACCTGACACATTGGTTTTATCCCTACAAAGGAAAATTCCATCCGCAAATGATACGCGCCCTGTTAAACTTATTGCAGATAAAACAAGGGGATACGGTTTTAGACCCATTCATTGGCAGCGGCACAACCGCGCTTGAGGCGATGCTCATGGGCATCAACTGCGTGGGCTACGATATTTCCACGGTTTGCACGTCAGTAACCAAGAGTAAAACAGAATCAATAGATGCGGTCGCGGATATTCTAAAAATGAAATACCCTGTTTTGTCCGGACAAAAAAAGATATCCCATATAGAAAATGAAAAAACGAAAAATTTTTTCAAGGTCGCCGAATTGATAGCCCATAGCGATGCGGCCCGGCGGGGAAAGCAGTTTAACGGCGCTTTCAATGAAAACGTGATGAAAATGATTCAGTCGCTACAAGATTTTAAGTCCATTAAAGAAAAATTGAATCTGCCGCTCGGTAAAATAACGATAGAAAAAAAAGATTCAAGAAATCTGCCTTTAACCGACGACAGCATAGACGGCATTATTACTTCGCCGCCTTATTCGATAGCGCTGAATTATGTGGAAAACGACGCCCACTCGCTGGAAGCGCTCGGCTATGATTTAAAAAGAGTAAAGAAAGATTTTATCGGCGTGCGCGGGAACGGCTTTGACAAATTCGAACTTTACGACGACGATATGAAAAAGGCATATAGCGAAATGCACAGGGTTCTCAAACCGGGCAAATACTGCGCAATCATCATCGGTAATGTAACCTATCAAGGCAAAGAAGTGGACACCACTCAACACGTCATTGATTATTGCCAAAGCATCGGTTTTACATTAAAAAGAAAAATAGATAAAATAATTTTCGGGCTGTACAATGTGATGATGAAGGAGTATATTCTGATATTTCAGAAGGAGAGATGAAATGTGTAATTGCCCCGATAGTCCTTGGGTCAAAAAAGCCGTTTCTTTTCTAAGTTCAAGTCAAAACAATAGAGATGGGAAATGGCATACCGTCAATTTTCTTATTCAAAATAACCATTGCGGAATTACCAATAGAGTTTCAATCGAAAGTATTTTACAAAACTTGGATTCCAATGGAATAAACATAAACAGGGAATCGTTTCAGCAAACTATTTTAGGAGAACTTAAAAGAGATGGTATAGTAGCAACTTTGGTTTATCCAGGGCACTCGGGCGGGGTATTTATTCCCTGTACTGAAAACGAGGTTAAAAAAGTCGCCAATCAGATTTTTGATAGAGTGAATTCTGAAATAGGAAATTTAGCAGGTATATCACAACAAGCATCATTTAGTAAATTAGTATCTTTATTTCAACAAATTATTTCTAACGCAATAACTTGGCTTAAAAGGAACATATAGATAATGAAAGACGAAAAATATATTTCCAAACTTGAAAATGTAATTAAGCAAATGCTTCGGCCGTTGAAAGACGTGCCGTTTAATCTTGCGATAGAGGCGATGACTGGTAAAAAAGTCATTTCTTTTGATTTTAAAGATACGGGACACGCGCAGGTTTTAGATTTACTAAAACAAGCGGCGTCGAGCGCAGGAAAAGAAATAAATAAAACGGGGATTTTAAGGTCATATATGACGCTCCTCATTTTATGGTGTCATTCGAAATTTATGTCTCCGGGGAAAAAGACAATACTCACATTTACAAATGCAGGCACTACAAGATTTTATCGGTAGACGGTTTATCTTTGGACGTAAAATATGAATTCAACTCCGATAATAAAAGGATGTATTCAGGGCGAGACGGGGCGGCGCTTTTAGCCGAGGGCGCTATATTATAAAATGAAAAAAGGCATCTACATACTTCCGACGATATTCACACTGGGCAACATTGTCTGCGGAATGCTCGCCGTATTCGCGTCCGTGGACGGCAACTTCAGCAGGGCGGCGTGGCTCATCCTTGCCTCGATAGCGCTCGACATTCTCGACGGCAGGGTAGCCCGCATGACCAACACTCAGAGCCTCTTCGGAGTGCAGATGGATTCTTTCGCCGACATAATATCTTTCGGGGTCGCGCCGAGTTTTATGATGTATAAAATGGCTTTGACGAAACTCAATAATCCCGGAGTCGCCATAGCCATCTTTTATGTCGTGGCGGTTGCCATACGCCTGGCGAAGTACAACGTGAAAGCATTGGACAACGCCGGAGAACCCGAGTCTTTTTTCGAGGGACTGCCGTCGCCGGCGGCGGCCGGGATACTGGCCTCGTTCGTTTTAAGTTACGAACTTTTCCAGACGGGCCAGCAGGTCACCGTCAAAACGATACCTTTGATAGAAAAACAAATGCCTTTTTTTCTAAAAACCATACCGGTAACCATGGTGCTCTCTTCGCTGCTGATGCTTTCCGGTATCCGCTACGCGGGCTTCAAGCGCATCAGAATCAACCGCGCGCAATCAGTGCAGTTTCTGGCGCTGGTCGTTACGGCTATATTCCTGATACTGAGCTACCCGCAAAACACGATTTTCGTCATATTTCTATTTTACCTGATATCGGGTCTCGTCGGATATATGCTTCGGCTATGGCAAATATCGAGGGAAAAGCGACTCAGAAGCCTTCAACTTACCGATAAAGACAGATAAATATTTTGAAAAAAACCGAAACAGCAACCCTTACCTATGGGCGGCGGAAACTCTCATATAATCATCAAGATAAAAAAACTATGGCCAGAAAAATAAAGATATTCGATACCACGTTACGAGACGGCGAACAATCGCCCGGCGCCTCGATGAACCTGAAAGAAAAACTGCAGGTGGCTCACGCCCTGTCCGACATGAGAGTGGATGTTATAGAAGCGGGTTTTCCCATAACGAGCCCCGACGATTTTGAAGCGGTAAAAAAAATCGCGCGGGAAATACGCGGGCCGGTGATAGCCGCCTTGGCGAGAGCGCATCCCAAGGACATAGAATCCTGCGCGAAAGCGGTGTCTTACTCTTGGAAACCGCGCGTGCATACTTTCATAGCCACCAGCGACATTCATATAGAAAAAAAACTGCGCAAGACGCGCGAAGAAGTGCTCGACATAGCCGTCAACGCCGTAAAACTCTCACGGAAACTGGTGGATGACGTCGAGTTTTCGTGCGAGGACGCATCCAGAAGCGATTTTGATTTCCTGACTAAAATCGTCGGAGCCGTGATAGAGGCGGGAGCGACCACGATAAACATACCCGATACCGTCGGATACGCCATGCCCGAAGAGTTCGGCGCGCTGATAAAAAATCTGAAAAAAGGCATCCCCAATTCGTCGAAAGCGGTATTTAGCGTCCACTGCCACAACGACCTGGGGCTGGCGGTCGCCAATTCTTTGAGCGCGATACTGAACGGCGCCGAGCAGGTCGAGTGCACGATAAACGGCATCGGCGAGCGCGCGGGAAACGCGGCGATGGAAGAAATCGTGATGGCTCTTAAAGTCCGTCCGCAAATATTCAACGCGAAAACTTCCGTGGACACGCGCAAAATCTACATTGCCAGCCGCACCGTAGCCACGCTAACGGGAATACATCCGCAACCCAACAAATCCGTCGTCGGGGCGAACGCCTTCGCCCACGAAGCGGGCATACATCAGGACGGAATGTTGAAGGAGCGTATGACTTACGAAATAATGCGCCCCGAGGACGTCGGCATACCGTCGAACCAATTAGTGCTGGGAAAGCACTCCGGCCGTCACGCTTTGGCAAAACGGCTGGGCGCGCTGGGATACGCCGTCGTCGAGAAAGATATCAACGAGATATACGAGCGCTTCAAGAAACTGGCCGACAAAAAAAAGGTGATATTCGACGACGACCTGCTCGCTCTGGTTGACGAAAAGTTCGCCGAAATGGACGAGATATACTCATTAGATTATATAAACTTCTCGTCGGGCACCAAGCGCACGCCTTCGGCCGAAGTCGCCCTGAAAAAAGACAAAAAAAATCTGCGCGCCTCGGCAAAAGGCGACGGCCCGGTGGACGCCGTCTTTCAGGCGATAGACAAGATAACGCGCGTAAAAACCGATCTTGAAGACTACGCCATAAAGTCCGTCTCTTCGGGCAAGGACGCCATGGGCGAGGTCAGCGTAAAACTGAAACACAAGGGCATCAGCTATTGCGGCCGCGGAAGCTCCACCGACGTCATAGAGGCCAGCGCCAAGTCATATCTGAACGCCATCAACAAAATCCTGGCCTACGGAAGCCTTACAAAAGGACGTGAGTCGCTGTAACACTTTTTGTCCGTCATTCCCGAATGCCTGCCCTCGAATGTCTTTATCGGGGGCCTGCCCTCGAATGTTTTTATCGGGGGTTGTTATCGGGAATCTGCTCAAAATGTCATTCCCGAATGCCTGCCCTCGAATGTCTTTATCGGGGGTTGTTATCGGGA
>JASEHK010000112.1 GCA_030018875.1 Endomicrobiia bacterium
TATTCGCCGTGTGCCCAATATAATATTTCTTTGAAATCCCGCTTCTTAATATATAAACTTCAAACATACTATAAATCTATCATCGGTTTTTCCCGCCGTTGGCGGGGTCCCGCCATCGGCGGTGACAACCGCTCGGCCACCTCTCCGTTTTAGTATTAAGGATTAAGTGGCAAGGATTAAGCAAAAACAAAAAACTTAATTCTTAATACTGCCGCTTCTCCATCATCCGATTTTATCAAATCGGGTGTATTTTCTTAAACACTCCGGTATCGTAAGAGTTCCGTCGGGATTTTGATAATTTTCGAGTATCGCGGCGAAGGTCCGCCCGACGGCAAGTCCCGAAGCGTTGAGAGTGTGCAGGAGATCGGGTTTTTCCGTCTTGCCGTTGGCCTGTTTGGGGCGATATTTTATCTTCATTCTTCTGGCCTGAAAATCCCTGAAGTTGGATACAGAGGATATTTCCCTCCATCTTTTTTCTCCGGGCATCCAGACCTCTATGTCGTAAGTCTTTGCCGCGGCGAAACCCAAATCGCCCGCGCACAGAAGCGCCACGCGGTAAGGAATTTTTAATATCTTCAGCGCCTCTTCGGCGTCGGCCAGAAGCGTCTCGTGCTCCTGAACGGATGTCCACGGAGACGCGAACTTCACGAGTTCTATCTTGTTGAACTGATGATTTCGTATCAGCCCTTTCGTATCCTGACCGTGCGAACCGGCCTCTCGACGGAAACAGGCGGAATACGACACGTATTTTTTGGGAAGTTCCCGCTCCGGAATAATTTCCTCGCGGTGGATATTGGTGACGGAGACCTCGGCCGTGGGGATGAGATATAGATCGTCGTCGGCGCAACGGAAAACCTCGCTTTCGAACTTCGGCAATTGTCCGGTGCCTCGCATCGTCTTTTTGTTGACGAGATACGGGGCCGATATTTCGCTATAACCCCGCGAGATATGCAAATCAAGCATAAAACTTATAAGCGCCCGCTCGAGGGCCGCGCCCTCTTTTTTGAGGACGGTAAAGCGCGAGCCGGATATTTTGGCCGCCGCCGCGAAGTCGAGTATTCCGAGAGATTCGCCCAGCTCCCAGTGGGGTTTTAGCGAATCGCCGGAAGATTTGCGGTCGCCGACCTCGCGCACAACGGGATTAAACGAAGCGTCGGCTCCGTCGGGCGTGGAGTCATCGGGGATGTTGGGTATGCGCAATACCGCGTCTTCTATTTTTTGTTCGATGGAAATAAGAAACTGCTCTTTTTCTTTCAGCGCCGTTTTATCGGCTGCGACTTCGGCAAGATGAGATGAGACAGAGGCGTCGCCGCCTTCTTTTTGAGCGCGGCCTATGGCCTCGGAGAGTTTGTTGCGTCGGCGGCGGAGGGTCTCTATCTCGCCGATAAGCTCGCGGCGGGACCCGTCGTGGGTCAACAATTCATCAAGGTAAAAATCGCCTCCGCGACGGCCAAGGGCGGCGCGAATACCGGCGGCATTTTCTCTGATTTGTTTGATGTCGAGCATTATTTCGATTCCTTTTTCAAGATTACTATTTTCTTGAAGTTTTTTTTGCCGGCTTGGAGAATAAAATCCGCGCCGAGGGGAACGGCTTCGTCCTTGTTTATTTTTTCGCCGGCGAGACGCACGGCGCCCTGAGTTATAAGCCGCCGCGCCTCGGACTTGGACGGCGCCATCGAGGATTCCACGAGCAGTTCGCTCACCAATTTCCCCTCCGACGGAGAAACGGCATATTCGGCGATGTCGTCCGGCAGGCCGCCCCGCTTGAATATCTTGTCGAACTCTTCGCGCGCGGCGGCGGCCGCGACATCGCCGTGATAGCGCCCGACGATTATGCCGGCCAGACGCGCCTTGGCGTCGCGCGGATGTTCTTCGCCGGCCCCAGCGGCCAGATATTCGGACGTGAGGAGTTCATACCAGCGGAGCATCATCTCGTCGGAAATGGACATTATCTTGCCGAACATATCTCTGGGCGCGTCATTCAGCGCCACGTGATTACCGTAAGACTTGGACATCTTTTTGACGCCGTCGAGCCCCTCTAAAATCGGCATGGTGATTACGACCTGAGGCTCCTGCCCGGCGTTTTTCTGAAGGTCCCTGCCGACGAGAAGATTAAATTTCTGGTCGGTGCCGCCTATCTCCACGTCGGCGGCGACGGCGACCGAATCGTAGCCTTGAAGAAGCGGATAAAGAAACTCAAGCATCGTTATGTCGGCGCCTTTTTTGAAACGTTCGGCGAAGTCGGCGCGGTGAAGCATCTGCGCCACCGTGGCCGAGCGGGCGAGTTTCAGTATGCCGTCAATGCCCAGAGGATAGAGCCAGTGGGAGTTGTAAACTACCTCGGTATTATCGCCGTCAAGCACTTTGAAAACCTGTTCGACGTAAGTGGCGGAGTTGGCGAGTATGTCTTTTTCGTCGAGCATCGGGCGGGTTTCCGCGCGGCCGGACGGGTCCCCTATCTTGGCCGTAAAATCCCCGATAATAAAAATAACCTTATGTCCCAGTTCCTGAAAAGCCCTGAGTTTGTTGAGCGCTACGGTGTGCCCAAGATGAATATCCGGCGACGTGGGATCCACTCCGAACTTTATCCTCAAAGGCCTGCCGACGGAAAGCTTCAAGGAGAGTTCGCCTTCACTTATAATTTCCGAGGCTCCCCGTTTAATTACTTCCAGAGTTTTATCCGTATTCGGATCTTTTTTCGTCGTCATCATCGTTCTCCGTCGGTATAATCTCTTGGGTTAAGCGCGAAAGCGTCCAGCGCGGAGAGCGCCGCCGCGACGGACGGCTCGACCATGCGTCTCAATTTTGAAGAGGCCTCGGCCAGGCTTCGCCTGAAATCGTCGGCCCATCTGATAGTGTCCGCTATCACGGCCACCGCGGTCTCTTCGCCGGCGCGCTCGAAATCGTCCGGGCGGCCGTAAATATTTTTCTGACCTATCTCTCTTAAAAACAGGTCTGACTTTCTGTCGGCGGATATTCCGCACACGGGAACGCCGAGAGCCGCCGCCAGAATTATTCCGTGAAGACGGGCGCTTATGACGACATCGGCAGTGGCAAACTCTGCGGCGGCGGATTCGATGTTTTCCCACACGATTATCTCGCAGGGCGCATCCATGGCTCCCGCTATGCGCGTGGCGTATTTGAAGTCCTCTTTCTTATGAAAGGGCATCACTTTTATCCGCGCGCCGAACCTTCTGGAGCACGCGTCGGCCAGTCGCGCCCAAAAGTGAACATCCGAACGCCTGAATCTCCGGGGAACCAAAATTATTTTTTTGCCGGCCGCGGCTTCGGATTTTTCGCGGGCGTCGCCGTCGGAAAAAGCCCGTCGGACAAAATCATCGCTCAAGGCCGTCGCAATATCGGCCGCCCGAAGGACGTCGCCCCTGAAAGATGACGCGAAATCTCTCGACTCGTCGTCTCTGACGGATATGGAGTCGGCCAGAGACAGCGCGCGGCGGGTCAGAAACGCGTTGAAGGCCTTCAGGCGATCTATTCCGACGGCGCATACCGAGACTTTCTTTCCCAGAAGTTTCGCCGCGACTATGAGCGAGAGATAATAATACAAAGAAAGACTCGATGTTCTGTCCTGAAAGATGCCCCCGCCGCCGATTATGAGAATATCCGACGAGGCCAAAGCCGCCGCGACGCCGAGAGGAGATTTGCCGGACACGGCCGACACTCCCGTGTTTGCGGCAGTAAACCGGGTATCCCCCGAAAGCGCCTTTATCCGGCAATCCACGCCCGCGCCGGCGCTCTCCAGGCGAATGCGTCTCACAAGTTCGGAAAGTATTATCTCGTCTCCGAGATTTCCCATACCGTAATATCCGGCGATAAGTATTTTTGCGGAGGAACGCTTCATATTTTTGCGGGGGGACGATCCATATCCGAAGATATTTTAACGTTAAGGAATGAAATGGCCATATCAGCCGCGACGCCGATGACACCGCCGGCAATTATGCCCGATATACTGCGCCACAGAGAAACGCCGAGCGGCGCGTGCGAATGAAGAAAAGTATTGATGACGGAAACGGCGGCGACGGCGCCAAAAACGAGAAATACCCTGTTGCGCCGACGGAAAGCAAGCCAAAGAAACGGCTGTCCGACGAGGATTTCCTTCCACCGCGGACGGACAACGAATATGCGCTCAAGCGCGTCTCTCATCCTCAATTCGAGCCCCGGCGCGTACCCGTCATTTCCGCTGCGCCACAGCACTGCGGCCACGGCCGCGACGGCCATTAAAAACGCTGCGAGATGATAGACTTTTACGTCTTTTCGAGCAAAGTCGCGCGCTTCAGCCGCGTCGAAAACCACCGGAAACACTGCCAGCCAGGAAATAATCAACAAAAATCTCACGCCAAAAGGCCGATTGAGTCCGACCAGAAAATCCGCCGACGACAGGAGAGAAGCCGTAAGAAGCGCCGAGAGCAAAACGGCCGTGTTGAATACGACGAATGCCGCGGCGGGCCTCATTGGCGCCAAATACACTCGGGCGAGCAGGGCGAGAACGGCCGGAAAAATCAACGCGAGGCAGAAAGCCATCGCCTTTCTCAGCCCCGACAACTGCGTAGCCGCGACTATGGAATCAAGCCTTGCCGACAACAATGCTCCGCCGCTTGAAGACGCGGGGCCAAGCCTTAAGGCGGATTTCTTGAACTTTCTTGAAAGCGCTTTTATTATGTCGAGATTATCGTCTATGCTTGCGGTATCGTCCAGCGTCACCCTGAAAAATCTGACCCCCCGCTCTCTTGCCGCGCGCTCATATCGCGCGAGTTCGGCCGACGGTGTCATCGCTATTTTCTCCGCGACGGAAAGCATGTGCCCTCTCACCACGGAATAGGGCGGAAAAATCGAGACCGCCGGCGACGGATAAAACTCGAAATCAACCGTCCGAAATCTCGCGGCTATTTTCGAAGCGAGCGCGCGGTCCAGACGGAAGTTCCGCCCGCGCTCGAATATCAGCGCCGATACTTTGTCGGCGGGAAGTTCAGGCAGCCACGAAATATCCCCGCCGGCCTGAGGCGCGAGCGCCATACGGAATCCGTAGCGCTCGAGGGCCCGCAATTTTCTGACGGAAAATCCTATCGGCAGGTCATTGATCGGCAAGATTCTCGAACTCTTGACGTAAACGAAGCGCCGCGCGCCGAGCGTTCTTGTTTCGACACTCATCGAATATCTGTTCTTCAAGACCTCGGCGAAATAAGAGGCCGACGGCGCATCGTCGAAAATCAGCGTGTCGCTCCTCAACGCGGATCCGGCCGTGACTATGTCTAACATACGAAGACGGGAATAATCCTGCCGCGAAATAAATATGGCTTCGCCCGACGAATCCAGCGATGAGGGCGTCTCTTCCTCGATTATTACGGCGCCGGCGCCGGCGGCATGAAGCCTGTCAAGAAAATCATCCAGGCGATAGTTGTTCG
>JASEHK010000113.1 GCA_030018875.1 Endomicrobiia bacterium
CCCGAGCCCTACGATGAAATACTGTTTATTTGGGTTCATAAGTTTTTAGCCGATGACGACACGCTCCTCCGGATACTCTATAAGATCTTTTTCCTGTCTGGTTACCGCCGACATAGCCAAAGTCAGCGGACCGATTCTGCCCGTTATCATCGTCAATATGAGAATGACCCTGGCTGCGGCGCCGAGTTGCGGAGTGATTCCGGCGCTTAAACCCACCGTGCCGAAGGCCGAGACAATCTCGAACATCCCTTGCAAAGGCTCAAGCGCCGGCTCCACAAAAGAAAACGTCAGATACGAAATTACCAGCGCGGCGATGCCCAGCATTACGTATGCCCCCGATTTTCTTACTATCTCGTGCGGAATTTTGCGGTTGAAGATGTTTACGTCTTCTTTGCCGCGTATGAACGCGAACGCCCACAAAATAGCCGAGCCGAATGTCGTGGTTTTTATTCCGCCGCCGGTTCCGCCCGGCGATGCGCCGACGAACATCAGCATCATTACGAAGAAAAGCGTCGTGCCGGAAAGCGCGGCCGTCCTTACCGTGTTGAAACCGGCCGTGCGCGAAGTCACGGAAAGAAAAGCGGCATTGGCGACCTTCTCAAAAACGCCCCGTCCGCCGAGACTTGCGGGGTTGGAGCCCTCGAATAAAAGCGCGGCGGCGAGGCCCGCGACCAGGAGCGCCACTGAGACTATAAGCGCCATCTTGGCGTGCAGGGTGAGGCCTTTTTTTCGACGAAAGTCAAAAAGCTCGAAGAGAACGAGAAACCCGATGCCGCCCGAAAGTATCAGCGCCGCTATTACGGCCATTATGCCGTAATCGCGCGAGAAAAACTCAAAGCTCGTCGGAAAAAGAGAGAACCCCGCGTTTGCGAAGGCCGACACCGCGTGGAAAAATCCGTAGTAAACGGCTTTCATCGGCGGAAAATATCTGAGAAAAAGAACGCTCAAAATCGCCGCGCCTATCAATTCTATGGCGAAAGCCATTTTTATAATGCGCTTGAGCAGCGTCAATAAGCCCTCGAAAGTGTAGGGGTCAACGACTTCCTTGATGGCCATGCGGTCGCGCACCTGAAGCTTCCCCAGAATCATTCCCGACGCCGTGGCGAATGTCACGTAGCCGAGAGCGCCCAGTTGTATCAACAGGAGTATCACCAACTGCCCGCCAAGGTTAAAATACTCGTTAATATTGACGACGCTCAGGCCAGTCACGCATACGGCCGAAGCCGCGGTAAAAATACCGCTCAGCAAAGCTCCGCCGGCAGGAACAGCGGCGGCCGATGATAACTCGCACGGAACATTTCTTACGAAAGGCGTGGCGAGTATGACCCCGCCGGCGGCGATTGAAGCGGCGAAAAACAAAAGTATTTTTCTGGCCGGACTCATTTATTTTGAAGCCGGGGCGGAGGATTTTTCCGTCGCGCCGTCGAGAGCTTTGCGAGCGGCCTCGACTATCGCGGCGAAAAGTTTGGGATCGCCGAGCGCGATCTCGGAGAGCTGTTTTCTGTCCACGCCTATGCCTGATAGCCTGAGGCCGTGCATAAAGCGGCTGTAGCTGATGCCCACCTCGCGGGATGCGGCGTTGACCCTCATTATCCAGAGAGACCTGAACTCTCTTTTTCTTTTCTTTCTGCCGACATAGGAAGTCCTGAGGGCTCTTTCTACCTGCTGTTTTACCTGTCTCCATTTTCTGGATTTATCGGAATAAAAACCCTTGGCGAGACGAAAATACTTCTTCTTTCTGTGGCGCGCGTTAACGCTTGTCTTGACTCTCATGGTCTTAGAACTCCTTCAATTTTTTAGGGCAATATGGCGGGCGGCGGCGGCGCCTTCGGCGTCGCGGCGCCGGCGGCGGGGGCCGGGATTTGAGATTTTTCCGACGGAGATTTCGGCTTGTGCTTTGCCGGCTCTATTATAAATATCATTCTGTTGCCGAGCATTTTCGCTCGAGGCGGCGGCTCGGAGACATCAAGGAGTCGCTGCGTGATCTTTTCAAAAAGAGCCGAGCCAAGATCGCGATGGGTCATCTCGCGTCCGTAAAAGATTATCGTCACTCTGACTTTGTTGTGCTCACAGAGAAACTCTCTGGCATGGCGGACCTTGACGTCGAGGTCGTGCTCCCCTATGTGAGGGCGCATGCGGATCTCTTTGAGTTCTCCGCCCTTGTGCTTTTTACGCGAATCTTTCACACGTTTCGATTCTTCGTACTTAAACTTGGCGTACTCCATTATCTTACAGACAGGGGGATTTGCCCGCGGCACTATTTCCACCAGGTCAAGAAACCTTTCTCGGGCCTTTTCGAGCGCCGCCTGA
This sequence comes from Endomicrobiia bacterium, assembly GCA_030018875.1. Taxonomy (GTDB): domain Bacteria; phylum Elusimicrobiota; class Endomicrobiia; order PHAN01; family PHAN01; genus PHAN01. The sequence goes on from JASEHK010000113.1 coordinate 2,311, forward strand.
ATAGGAACTATTCCTATCTGCGTGCCGTCAAAATCCACCAGACGAACAGTGGGCGTGCGAATCTGCTGATTGATCTTGTAAAAGATTCTATCGTAACTCATCTATCGGGGTTTAACCTCCTGTCCTATTATATAGGACGATAAAAAAATAAAGGAGACGCCGTACGCGGCATCTCCCGAAGTTTCGGCGCTCTGAATTCCAAATCCGCGAAAGGGTCGAACATTACTCATCCCGCTTCCCGCGATTTTATTTGAGCGCGCGAACACTCGACCGATCATTAGTCGGGCCTCTTTGCCGCCGGAGTTTAGATTTTATCCATGGCGCTTGAGGCGAGCCGCTTTAAGCCGGCTTCTTTCGCTTGCGACGCGAATCCGCGCGAAACGCACTGCCCGTCGCGAACCGCATCATCGTGTGGCATTATATAAAAAAGCGCCCCCCGTGTCAAGGTTTTTGATATTTATGCGTTTTCATCAAAAACTGCGCCGGCCTTTCTTTTCTTTTTCACCAGTTCAATAACGAAGCGCAACACTTGACACCGCACAAGATATTTAGGTAAAATTTTCAGTAGATGCGGATTGAAAGCAATCGCATCGTCGTTGACGCTTGGGTTTGTGAAGCGCGGCGGTCGAGACGCTGGGCGCCAGGATGCTGCAAAAACATGGACACTTTTTGGACACCGGAGGGGGGGCGGGAAGAAAGAGGCGTTCCGGCGGGTGTTGAAAAATAACTGAAAAATGATATAATAAATGACAATGGGCAGGTGGCGGAGTGGTTAATCGCACCAGACTGTAAATCTGGCGTCCTTACGGACTGCGAAGGTTCGAATCCTTCCCTGCCCAATTAAGTAAATAGTGAATAGTAAATAGTAAAATATCTTTTAATAACCGCCACCCGCCGCTTGTTGCCGTCCGCCGTTTCTATTCTCCGCCCAGAAAATCGCTTTTTATCTTACGCTCGAATAAATCGCCGAGAATTTTCAATCCCGTGAGACGCGCCTTTTTCATAGCTATGTCTTCGTCGGGATTGGATTCGCTGCCGGACGCGGCGGCGGCTATAATCAGGCGGCCCGCATCCTTTACTTCTATGCGCCCTTCCCACCTGTAATATCTCCACGAAGACTGTCCGCGCAAAAACGGCGCCACGTCGAACCGCGCCTCGACGTCAACAGCCGTCGGCTCGTCTTTTGATTTCTGGGCGGCGGCGGGGCGCTCCGATGACGACTTCGACGCTACGGCAAATCCTATCTTCGTAAGCCGCACGGATAACTCCGCCGCCAAATCTTCCGAGAGACCTTTGTCGGAAACTATCCTGAACGCGGCGCGGCTTTTCGCCTCGGCTATTTCGGCCTCGATGGAATTAAGCGACAGGTCGTCGGGCGACATTTGAGACGGCATATCATCCACGGCTCGGCGGCGCTCGCAGACAGCATCGCGCTCAAGAGCCGCCTGCCGCGCTTCGGAAAGATTTTTGAGTTTTTCCGCGTATGAGTCCGTCTCGCGCGAGCGCTCAAGCGACTTCATCACTTTTTCCTCGGCGGCGACGGCCTTCATTGAAAGTTCCCGTCGGTATTTAGCCTTATCGAGGACGGCAAGCGCCCAGTAAACCTTTCCTTTTTTATCGTACCAGACCTGGGCAACCTCGGCGCCGACGACGGTATCGGCGACCCTGGATGCGGTCTTCTGCTCCACTCCCACCGAAAAAACCGTATTGAGCCGACCGCTTACCGTTGCGCTTGAACGTTCCGACGCGGTCTCGAGAGTTGTCTGCTCAACGGCCACCCTGAAGACCTTGGCGATTTCGGCGCGCGCAGCGTCGCGGGCCGAATCTATCGTCGAGCCCGCCCCGACGCCGAGGATGAAATTTTCCGAAGGATACCGCCGGCTCTGTCCCGAAAGCCATTCGGGCGCGGCGAAGAGCCGCATTACGACGGCAAAAATCAAAAGAGCGGCGGCGGCAAGCGGTCGCGGGATGTTCGTCCGGCGGTCGCGTAAATGCCCGGAAAAAATCTTTATTTTCATTTTTGTCATCTCCTTTATTATTCTCCTTGAAAATCAAATTGCCGACCGCAACGTTACAAAGGTCTTGCGGTCTTTTTTCACTTTCACGCCGGTTAGTCGGCGGACGGCGACCTTGTATCCGGCGTCGTCGTAAAAATCTATGACGACATCGTGCTCGCCGGGCCAAGCATACGCCCTCGCCACAAATATCTTGTCCGGCAGTGTCCGCCACGAGCGCTTGTCGGCGAGTTCCGTGGCGGCGGCGGCCCCCGCGAGGATTTTCTGGGCGAGCCATCCCAAAGTCCTGTCTCCGCTCGACGTGGCCACTTCGTCGCCGATTTTTTTCGACAGCGCGTATTTTACGGCGGAGCGGGCGATAGTTTTTATGCGTATGCGGCCTATGCGCTCCTCCAAAACCTTAGACGCGATGGCCCCGATGTCCTCGGCGACTTCGGCGCGCGCTCCGGCGGAAAACAACGGTACACCCGCGACCGACGGAGACGAGAGTGTCATCTCAAAACCGGACACTCGGTAGGCCGACGGAACGTACTTGGGAAAGGCCATCACGACCTGTTCCTTCGCCGCGATGGACCTCGCCAAACGGCCTGCCTGCTCCACCTGCGAGACATCGTCCCCGCGCGCCTCGACGGAGCCCACGTAAATCCACGCCCGCCCGAAACTTATCTCAAAAAAAGAATCTATCTTTACCGGTGAAAGCCCCGCGTAGATTATGGCGACTATCTCTCCTGAACCGCTCGGAGCGACAAGCGCGCCGAGGGAATATCTGGCCGCGATTTCCCGCGCGCGATCCCTCATACCCAGCGCCAGAGCCGTGCGCGCGGCGGAGGCCGCCAGACCGGCCGGCGGCGGCGTGCCGTAGTTTTTTAGATAATCGCCGTAGGCATCGAGCGCGCGCAGATAAGACACGTGCGCGGCGTTTATCTCGCCGGCGTCTTCCTGAATCATCCCCGAAAGATAACGCGCGAAAGCGTCTTCACGGTAGGAGGTCTTGCCGTCGTAATTCG
>JASEHK010000114.1 GCA_030018875.1 Endomicrobiia bacterium
CTCTCCGGGCTCTCTTGCGCGCTCTCGGCAGGCGCGGCCGTGGTCATAGGGCGCGCGGTTCTCAAGGAATCGCTACTTGCCGCGCACTTCGTTTCGGAAAGGGAGATGCTCGGCTCGGTCGCGGAGCGACTCGTAGAAGCGGCGGCGGCAAACTATCCCGGCGCCCCGATAGCCGGACTGCGCTTAGACGCCGACGGCAGGCCGAAGTTCGTTCTTCGGAGCGCCGCGCAAAAGCGGCCGCGCGAAATATCGGCCGATTTGCTCGCCCTATGGCGGGAAGCCAAGCCCTACGCTAAGGACAAAGCCGTCTTCGCCACCGATGGACGCGGCAACTTGGCGGCCCACGACGACGAAGCGCGTGTCGCGGCCGGCTCGGACTTTTCGGGTCTTGAGGTCGTCAATATCGGCGCGAGGCGGCGCGAGGCGGCGCGAGGCGCATTGGTAACTTCCGACGAGAAGGCGCGCAAGGCCGTCGCCGTATGGGCGGACGGCCCGGCGGGTCTGGTCATTTTTTCGATGACACCCTACGAAGAAGTAATGCAGCCGCTGACCGAGATGACGGCGCGCGCCGGAGCGTGGGTGGGCATAATCGCCGCGCTATTCGCGGCGGCGGGGGTGTTCTTCGCGCGCAGAATAACGACGCCCATCGAGCGATTGAGGGCGGCGGCGGTGGAAGTCGCGCGAGGCAAACTTGACGCGCCGTCGTGGGACATCGGGTCCACCGACGAGGAAGTGGCGTCTCTGGCGGCGGACTTCGGCCGGATGACGGAGTCATTGAAAAAACTCTCTGTGCTCCGCGACGACCTCGTCCATATGATAGTCCACGACCTGAAGTCTCCATTAAGCGCGATAGTATCGTCCATAGAGTTCCTGAACTCCGTCGCGCAAACCACCGCCGACGAGAAGCAACTCAAATTTCTTCGGCTGGCGCGGAACTCTTCGAAAAATCTCATGCGCCTGATAGACGACTTGCTCGACGTGGCGAAACTTGAGGGGGGCAAACTCTCACTGCGTCCGACTCAAATAAAAGTCCGTGAACTGCTGGAAAGTTCAATGCGCGATTTCGAGGCGATGGCGTCGAACGAAAAAAAACTCCTGACCCTTCATTGCCCCGACGGTCTATCGGCCGAGTGCGACGAGTCCCTCATCCGGCGCGTCGTATCTAATCTCATAGCCAATGCCATGAAGCACACGAAAAATGAAACGGGCGCCGTCGAGGTCGAAGCCCAAGCGTCCGGCGACGGGAACTATTGGACACTCTCTGTAAGCGACAACGGCGCGGGCGTGCCCGAGGAATATCGCTCGAAGATATTCGACAAGTTCGTTCAGGTGGAGGGCAGAAGGACGCAGATAAGAAGCGGAACGGGGCTGGGACTTACTTTCTCGAAGATGGTGGCCGAGGCGCACGGCGGCGAAATATCCGTTGCAAGCGAAGATGGCCGCGGGAGCTCTTTTGTCGTCAAATTGCCTTTGAAACTACCGGGAAAAAATAACGATGATGATATTCGGCGTTTGCCCGAAATGCGGGCTTAAACTCGGCAGGAAAAGCGACTTCTGCCCACGATGCATGGAGCGCGTTACCGACGATACCGCCGGCGGGCAAAACGGTCGGCGGCGACGCCGCAAGGGTTTTTACCTTCCGTTTTTACTGAGCGTGATAGCGGCCATGATACTGGCCGTGATGATACGCGCCCAAAAAATGGGAATGGCTCTGTGGTAAACTTCAAGATGTCAAAACTTTACAACTGCGCCGAAAGCTTGGCCTCTATCGCCTGTTTAGATTGAAATCCCACTATCCTGTCAACGGCCTTCCCCCCCTTAAAAATAACAAGTGTCGGAATAGCGGTTATGCCGTGGAGCGCCGAGGTTTGAGGATTTTCGTCAACGTTTAACTTGGCTATCTTGGCGCGTCCGGCGAATTGCGCGGCAAGTTCGGCTATTACCGGCCCCATCATCTGACAGGGACCGCACCACTCCGCCCAGAAATCCACCAGCACCGTTTCCTTGGAATCCAGAACTTCATTTTTGAAATTGCCGTCGTTTACTATTATTTCGGACATGATTCCTCCGTAGCGTTGAGAAGCAAGAAGCAAGAAGTAAGAAGTAAGAAGTAAGAAGTAAGAAGTAAGAAAGAAAATATCTTCAATCTTGCCTCTTGCTTCTCACAAATTCATCACTATTTTTCCGGCCACACCCATAATTATGGCAAATGTATAATTGAGCGCGATGTGAATCCACGAAAAATCGTATATCTTCTTGACGCCGTAAATAATGCTTTTCAATATCCAGAGCGCTATCATAAAAAGCCACCAGTTTCCGGGCAAAAGAAACAGTGAAACTATCGCCAGGCGCTCGATTATCGAATAGTATTTCAAATCCGTGCGGATAACGGCCTGCCCCAGCACGTCCTTTTCTATATAGTAAATAAATATCGTCATAAAGTGGCCGACCAAAACGTAAATTATGGCTACTATCACCCAACGCTCCGGAGTGATGCTCGCGTCGAGAGGCGTGAATATAAATATCATCAGATAATGGATGAACTGGTCCCACAGAAAGAAGCCGAATGAATCGGGAGAGTTGAACCGAGATATCGTCCAGACGCGCCAATTGTCTTCCAGATAATGAAGGGCGGTGAGGATGACCAGACACATCCAGCCGCCGAGTTTCAGGGCGAGTATCTCGACCCATATCTCATTGGCGCGGTGGAACGTCAGAAGCGCGCCGAGCGCGAAAAATATAAGCGAATGGAAAAGAACACCCCACACGCTTTCTCTTTTCCATTTGGCTATCTTGTTCGTCTGAAGCGTGAAATCTCCGACGAAATGAGCCAGAATCAACCGCCAGAATAAGTCCATATTAAAAGTGAATAGTAAATAGTGAATAGTGAATCATTGCTGTCCAAATTAATATGTCATTCCCGCGGAAGCGGGAATCTAGAGAAAACACTGGATTCCCGATAAAGACATTCGGGAATGACAAACATAAATTAAAAACACGGATTAAGTCGGTCGCTTCGCCGGTAGCGGCGGGTCCGACGACTCTCCGATGGGAGTCCGTAGACTCCAACGGAGTCCTTCGGACCGTATGAGTCCGGAGTGCGCGGACTCCATCGGAGATTGCTATCCCGCAAATTAGGCGAATAGCAATTCGCCCGCTACAAACTTACCACTTAATCCTGTTTTTTACTTAATCCTTAAACCTCTACGGCATAAATCTTGACGGGCTTCGCTTTTCCTTTCACTTTGACTTCGTCGAGATATTTAGTTTTGAAAATATCCCTGACGACGGCATAAGTGAACTCGGAGATTATCACCTCTGTCGCGTAATCTTTGTTCAGTCCTTCGAGACGGGCGCCGAGGTTTACGTTGTCGCCTATAACGGTATAGTCCATGCGCTCGTAGGAGCCCATGTTTCCGACGACCATCTCGCCGGTGTTTACGCCTATTCCTATGTTGATGGTCGAGGTCTTGCCCTCGACGAGCCATTTCTCCTGAAGCTTTCTCAAGTTTATTATCATATCTCTGGCGCAGGAAACCGCGCGGACGGCGTGGTCGTTCTGAGGAATGGGCGCGCCCCAGAAAGCCATCACGGCGTCGCCCATGAACTTATCAAGAGTTCCGTCGTGCTTGAATACCACCTTGACCATCTCGGTAAGATATTCGTTCAATAGCGCGACTACCTCCTCGGCCTTGAGATTCTCGGACATCGTGGTGAAGCCCCTAATGTCGGAGAAAAGCACGGAGAGCGTTTGCTTCTGCCCGCCGAGTTTAAGGCTCGCGGGATTGTTTAATATATCCTCCATCACGTGCGGGCTGAGGTAATGCGAAAATGTTTTTTTGATGTATTTCTTCTCTTTTTCTTCGGTAAAGAACCGATACAGCAAAATACCGACGTAGCAAAAAAGACCCGCGACGGCCGGCGCGGTGTAATTGAAATATCGCTCGCCCAAAAACATCGCGTATGACAACCCTAAATATCCGAATATCATGGAGGCGGCGACCATACTGCCTTTCCAAGCGCTCATTGTGGTCATGAAATATCCGCCGGCGGCGCAAAGCAAGGCCGCGGCAAGAAATGCCCACAGCCACGACACCGGATGCAAGAAGTTGGAGTTTATTACGTTTGATATCGCGTTGGCGTGTATCTCGACTCCGGGAAAAACCGGAGAATACGGAGTGGCCTTGAGGTCGAACAGCGCGGCGGCCGTGCCGCCGACCAGAACTATCTTGCCCTTGAACGCGGAGCGCGGCGACTTGCCAGAAACGACGTCGTAAAAACTGATGTACTCGAAGCGCTCGAATCCGCCTCGGTAATTGAGGGTTAATTCGCCGTAATCGTCAAGCGCCAATCGGCGTTCGGACACTATTTCGTCCGCGCTTTTTTGGTAATAAATCTCAAGGCCGCGCAGCGCAAGGGAGGGCAGCGGCGCGCCCCGATACTCGATAAAGAGCGGCACTTTGCGGCATTTGCCGTCGAGTTCCGGGAATATATTGACAAAACCCACTCTCGGAGAGCGGACGGTTTCGCCGACGGGAACCAGATACGCCTCCGCCGCTCGGTCTTTGAATTGAAACATACCGCCGAGAATTGTGCGGCGGGATTTGCGCGCAGCGGCCGTCAGTTCGGCGTCGCCGGCCGGATCCAAGCGGTCGGGCTCCGTGAACAGCACGTCGAAGATTATCGCTTTCGCGCCGGCGCGGGTAAGACGTTCTATCAAGCGCGCGTGCGTTCTTCTTGGCCATGGCCATCGCCCGAGCATCTTGATGGCATGCTCGTCTATGGCCACTATTATGATGTTTTTGTCGGGAGAAAGGGGGCCTCGAAGTATGAACTTAAAATCCGACCAACTGTTGTCGAGCGCGGTAAAAAGTCCCGCAAGCCACAGGAGCGAAACCGCGGCTAATACGGCGCCGGCGATGATAAAAGAGATTTTCTTTTTCTTATTCATATTTTCCCTCGGGACTTCTATGATATTAAATTCTTATCTTTTTTCAAGCGCGACGAGTATTTTTGAGAAAAAGTGATTTTTGACACAAACACCGGCGCGCGCGCGTCCGAACGGCTTTTTGGTATAATGAGATTGTTGAAAAACCTATAATTTTATGTATCTATTTTTCCGAATGAGGCCCCGCAAGGCGGGGCGGCTACA
>JASEHK010000115.1:0-628 GCA_030018875.1 Endomicrobiia bacterium
TTGTGTCCGCCGCCGCCGAAACTTTTTACCAGAGGCGCAAGGTCCACTTTTGCCTTGGAGCGCATGCTGACTTTAATTGTGCCTGACCTCTCATCGCCTTGACCTTGTTTATGCCGGCCGCGGGTTCGAGTATCGTCGGGCGACACATCGCGTATAAGCGCGGCCACCAGAGCGCTCTTTAAGGCCAGCGGAAAATTGACGAAACCCTCGGTGTCGCGCCATGTGGTCCCGGTTTCGGCGAAGTCGCTTTTTTTAAGAGTTATCAGAGCCAGATTGCCGTCGAGTTCGGTTCTTACTGACCCGATCGCCCTGGCCAGAAGCATGAGTTCGCTCAGAGATTTATTCGAGTAGATGTAAGAACTTATCTTTTCGCCGTCGGCTCCGGCGCGCATCAATTCCGCGGCGGCTTCCAGCGTTTCCGGAGTTGTGTTTTTTTGGACGAATCTTCCGGTGTCCGTCAGCATTCCGGTGTAGAGGCACTCGGCTATGGCGGGCGTGAGCCGCGCGCCCATTTTTTTAAGAAGACGAAATACTTGAAGGCAAGTCGCGCTCGCCTTGGGGTCTATCCAGTTTATATCGCCGAAAGGGGCATTGACGAGATGATGGTCTATGTTGATGACACAGCGCG
>JASEHK010000115.1:638-5094 GCA_030018875.1 Endomicrobiia bacterium
GCTTGCTCGCGCGTTATGAGGTTGCCCATTCGCGCCATATCCGAGCATTCAAGTATCACGGCGACGTCGTATTTCTCATGATGCCGCGCGGGACCTTTTTTTATGATGGCATTTCCGGGGAGAAACTTGAGATATTCCGGCAGGGACTCTTTTGTGCGGATGGTTACTTTTTTCCCGAGGGCTTTTAAGGCGCGCGCCAAAGCCAAAGACGCTCCGGCAGTGTCGCCGTCCGGGCGCTCGTGACCCGCGATGAAAATCGAGCGGGCATTTTTAAGTTTTAGAATTATTTCGCCGGTTACATTTTTCATTTTCAAAAATGATCCGCCGCTTTGGCGCATCTGGTTTCATTTTTCGGCGCGGCCATGCATATCTTCCCGCTCCTGCTCGATTTTGTCGAATATCTCGAAGACCTTCGCCGCGCGCGCCGTCGTGCCGTCGCATTCGAACGATAGTTTCGGAAAATTTCTGGTGTGCAGTGCCTTTGAAATGTTTTTTGAAAAAAAGCCCACGGATCCTTCCAGCGCCTTGAGAGCGGCCTCGGCGTCTTTTTCATTCAGGACGGAAAAGTACACCTTTGCGTTTTTTATGTCGGGGCTGACGGACACCCCCGTTATGGTTATTATGGCGGCGGGCTGTTTTTTCAGTTTGAAAAGCAACGAGGATATTTGCTGCTGGAGGAGTTTGGAGACCCTGTCGGTTCTGCGGGACATAGTTGTTATAGAGAGGCGAGAAATAAGAGGCAAGAAGTAAGAAACAAGATTAAAACTTAGGCCATTAACGGCGATTACGCAGTCATTGTGCCGTTTTTTTTTGCCTTTTCTTGCTTCTTACCTCTTGCTTCTCACATCTATCTTCTCTCAAAGTAGCCGTTTGACTTTTTCTACGGTATACATCTCTATGATGTCGTTTTCTTTTATGTCTTTGAAATTTTCAAGCGTGATGCCGCACTCGAATCCCTTTTCCACCGACGAAACGTCGTCCTTTACGCGCCTCAACGAGGCGATTTTGCCGTCGTAAACGATGACGCCGTCTCTTAATATGCGGGCTTTGGCCCCGCGCAACACCTTACCTTCGGACACATAGCATCCGGCCACCGCGCCGACCTTCGTTATCTCGAATTTTTTGCGGACTTGCGCGCGGCCGGCCGTGGTCTCCTCTATCTTGGGCGACAGAAGTCCCTCAAGAGCCTTTTTGATATCGTCGAAAAGTTCGTAAACGATTCTGTATGTTCTTATATCCACGCCGTTTCGATCGGCCAGTGTCTGATTGGCGGCATCGGCTTTCACGTTGAAGCATATTATCGCCGCGCCGGTGGTTCTGGCCAGGTTCACGTCCGATTCGCTGACCGGTCCCACCCCGGAATGAACCATCTGTATCGTGAACTCTTTATGCTCTATGCGCTCTATATGGTCCCTTACCGCTTCAAGCGAACCCGAGACATCGGCCTTGAGTATCAGGCGAAGAATCTTGTCGTCTTTTTTGTCGAGGTCGCTCAAGCCCCACATCGCGCGTCCCGAGATTTTGCGCGCGGCTTCTTTCATAGAGAGTTTTAAGCGCTCCACGGTCTCTCGCGCTTCGCGCTCGCTTTTAAGGGCGTAAAATCTCTCGCCCGGAGAGGGAAGTTCGGATGCGCCCAGCACCAGAACCGGTGTGGACGGTCCGGCCGCATCAATTTTAGCTCCCGATTCGTCGCTCATCGCTCTGACCTTGCCTGACACGCTTCCGGCTACGAAGACATCGCCGGCTCTAAGCGTGCCGTTTCTGACCATAAGGGTGACATACAGCCCCTTTTTGGGGTCTAATTTCGATTCTATGACCGCTCCGACGGCGGCGGCCTTGGGGTCGCACTTGAGCTCCATCATCTCCGCCTGCAGATGCACCGCGTCCAATAATTTGTCAATGTTTATCTTGTTTCTCGCCGATATCTCCACCATAAGCGTGTCGCCGCCCCATTCCTCGGGAGCGAGATTATGCTGGTTGAGTTCGGATTTTATTTTGTCGGCATTGGCGCCGGCGATGTCCATCTTGTTTATGGCCACGATGATGGGAACGCCAGCGGCCCGCGCGTGATTTATAGCCTCGACGGTCTGCGGCATTACGCCGTCCGCCGCCGAAACGACTAATATAACGATGTCGGTTATTTTGGAGCCGCGCGCTCTGAGGGACGTGAACGCTTCGTGGCCCGGTGTGTCCAAAAAGGCCACATCGCCCTTCGGCGTTTTTACGCGGTATGCGCCTATGTGCTGGGTGATGCCTCCGTGCTCGCCTCCGGCCACATCCGTGTGCTTTATCGCGTCCAACAGCGTGGTCTTGCCGTGATCAACGTGCCCCATAACGGTTACTATCGGCGCGCGGGGCGTGTCGCCGGTGATTTTTTCTTCGACTTCGGGCTCCTCGCCTATCGCCGCGAATTTTATTTCGCAGTTATACTCGGCCGCCACTATCTCGGCCAGGGTTTTGTCCATTTTCTGATTGATGGTGACAATTTGGCCCACACCCATCGCTTTTTTGATTATGTCCGCCGGACTTACGCCGAACTTGACGGCGAGTCCCTTGACGGTTTCAAATTCGTTTATCGGAACTATGCGTTTTGGTATGACGACCGCCGGAGGAGGAGGTGGTGGCGGCGCGGCTTGAGCGGGTTTCTGGGGCGTTGCGGTCTTGGCGGACGGCGGAGCGATTTTGGGCGCGGGCTTTGCGGCCTGCGGTTTTACGGGCGGGACGGCTTTGGCCGGCGGTCTGGCGACGGGCGCGGGCTTGGGCGTTACGGTCTTGGCAGGCGGAGCGACCTTTGCCGTCGCTTTTGAGGCCTCGACTGTTTTTGCGGCTTCGGGTTTTTTCGCCGCGCCCGCGGCCTTGGTCGTCTTTTTTGAGGAGGCGGTTTTTGTGACTTTTTTCGCCGCTTTCAGCGGAGCGGGCGCTTTGCCGTCGGCGGTTGTCGGAGGGACATTTTTCGCCGCGGCCCCGGCCTTGGCCGACGGCTTTCCGGCGACTTTGACGACGGTTTTGCCCGCCGAGGGCTTGGACGTCGTTTTTCCGGAGGCGGCGTTTTTGGGCGCCGCGCCGGAGGACTTTTTGTCTTCTTCGCCCGTTGATTTACTTTTTTTTGCGTTCATAAATTTTATGCCCCGTATATTACCGCCGCGGTCGCCAGGAAGAACAGCGCGTCGGTTTTTATTTTTCTTTTTCCTCGGCGTTCGCTTCCGCGGTTTTTTCCTCGGGCGCGTCTTCCGGCGCGGTCATTGCCTTTTTTGCGGCGGCTATTATCTTTTCGGCGGTCTTAGGGCCGATGCCCTGCAGTGTGGTCAATTCGTCCACACTTGCCTCGGCAATTTTCTGAACGCTCCCGAAGCCCGCCTTGGCCAGCACTTCGGATGTTTTTTCGCCTATTCCCTTTATTTTAGACACAACCGCGACCTTATCGTTCGCTTTTTCTTCGTCGCGTTGTTTTTTGACGGACTCGGAAGTCACAACAAGATTCCATCCGGTGATTTTTGACGCCAGCCGGACATTGTGGCCCGTGCGACCTATCGCGAGAGACAGTATGGCGTCCGGCACTATGACCTCGACGGTTTTATCTTCCACCGATCTGACTGAAATTTGAATATTTTTAGCGGGGCTCATCGCTTCTTCTATCAATTTGAAAGCGTCCCGCGTGTTATGTATCAAATCTATTTTTTCACCGTTTAATTCTTCTATTATCGGACGGATTCTGGCTCCTCGCACGCCTATGCACGCTCCGACGGCGTCAACCCTGGGATTTTTGGAATCCACGACCATCTTCGTGCGCATTCCGGGCTCGCGCTCTATGCGAATTATCTCAACTATCTTTTCGTATATTTCCGGAATTTCAAGTTCGAAAAGTTTTTGAACGAACAGCGGGTCCCGTCGCGAAAGTATTATCTGCGCGCCCTTGGGGGTCTCCTCTATGCGAACAAGAACGGCGCGTATGTGTTTTCCGACGGAAAAACGCTCTCCCGGGATCTGTTCCTCCGGAGGCAACATCGCCTCGGTCTTGCCTATGTCAAGGATAATCGTTCTGTTCGCGAACTTAAATACATTTCCGCTTAAAATCTCGCCGATTCGTTTCGAGTAATCGCTTATTACGGCCTCTTTTTCTTTTTCCTTTATTTTTTGAGCAACTACCTGTCTGGCTGTCTGCGCCGCTATGCGGGAGAACTCATTTACATCGAGCGGTATCCTGATTTCAGATCCTATCACGGCGGTCGCGTCGCGCGCGCTGGCGTCTTCAAGAGATATTTCAAACAATGGTTTTTCGACGGAGGCCACGACCATTTTGACCACACATGCTTCCATTGCGCCGGTCTCGGGATCAATGTGGGCCACGGTGTTCGTGTCCTTGCCGTGTTGTTTTTTGTAGGCCGACACGATGGCCGTCTCGATAAGGAGCAACAACTCCTCTTTCTTGATGCCCTTCTCTCGCTCCAACTGCTCC
>JASEHK010000116.1 GCA_030018875.1 Endomicrobiia bacterium
TGATTTTTTGGCAGCCGAACACGGAGGGAGATATCCAGTCGTACATCGTTTATAGAAGCACGAGAGTTATCGCCGACGGGTCATTTCCCGCGCCGTTAGTCGAGGTTTTTTCTCCGTATTATTACGACAATAATTTAGACGGCTGGTTAGATTCTCAGGGAAAACACGTCGGGCTTCTTGAAAACGGCGCCACATACTATTACCGTGTCCGCTCCGTTGACAGAAGCGGGAACAAATCCGCGCTTTCAAATCAGATAACGGTTGTTCCGAGAGCCATAAAAGTCACCTTCTGGGTTGATACCAGAGAAAGCGCTCTGTCGGTTGCGTCCGTGGATGTGGAGGGAGACGCTCTGGCATTCGGCGATACCAAACCTCAAAGGGCTGTCCGGGGATGGATACAATTGTATTCCAACGGCGACGGGACATTCCAAAGAACTTTCGAGATGGATGATTCCGACTTCATAGAATATAAATATGTGATTACAACCTCCGTCGGAGGAAGGGTGGGCGAGGGCGATGCGGGGCATTTGTTCAACGATCCCGCTGGAACCAACGGCGCGGAAAACCGCGGCGAGATTTATCTTGACGCCATACCAAACGTTGAGATTAGAGACGAGGGGAACGGGACGATGCTTTTGGCGAATGTCTGGCGCTGGTACCAGGACAGGGCGCCGCGCACTCCGTCCGCATTGTCAATTTCAGCGGGGCCGAATATTTTGACCGTCGGATGGACGAAAAACTCCGAGCCGGATTTAAGTTATTACTCTGTACAACGCTCAACATGGAGTTCGGTATTTTCGGGCGCGGTCACATCGGTTGACATCGGCAAAGAGCAGATTAGTTATGTTGACACGAATCTGACAAATGGCAATACTTATTATTACAGGGTTCGGGCGACGGATAGAAGAAATAACACAAGCGGATGGTCGTCCTCCGTTTCCGCTTTTCCGAGAGCGGCGGATACAACCGCGCCTGTGGCGCCATCAGGATTGGTTGCGTATGGTTCGGGGACAAATGGGCTTGGAGCGATTGAAATAAAATGGAACGCGAATTTTGAAGGCGACCTCGCGGGATATAATATTCACCGCTCGTCGGAAAGCGAGTTTACGCCCGTCGCCGCCAATAAATTAAACATCGTTTTGATTTCGCCGTCGCAGGAGCCGCTTTACACCGACGGGAACACAACAACCGGCACGCAGTACTATTACAAGATTGTTGCGATTGATGACAGTGGCAACGCCTCAAACCCTTCCGCGCAACTCCCTGCAAAAATCGTTCCGGTGACACTTAATGTTGATATGGGAAATATCAATCCTTCAAATGTTCAACTCCTCGGAAACACAAAGCCGCTCGATTGGAGCGGAACAAATAATCTGACATATCTGGCGGCAAGCACCTACACGCTCACACTCGGTTTTGTTTCGGGGACTACGCTCTGGTATCAATACGGATACAACTCGGTTTCCGTCAAGGAACAGCAGTTTGCGACGGCATCGAAATACCGCGAGTACGCAATCGGGTATTCCACCGCGGTCGTACATAACGACTGGGAGCAAAACCCCGATGTCGTCTCCGGCGTCAAGACCTACGGCGGTGTCAACAAGGCATATCTTTATTGGGACGCGAACACGACCGCCGAGGACCTTGCGGGCTACAACATCTATCGCTCCGAGCCGCCTTCAACCACACCCACACTTAAATTAAATGCGACACCCACAAGTTATATTCAGCCCTATACCGTGACAGGACTTGCCGTCGGTAACACATATTATTTTTCCATCAAAGCGGTTGATTCGGGGAGTCAGGTTTTGGAAAGCACCGCCGCCGCGAGCGTCTCGGTTTTCATATCTTCGAGCGTTTACGTCCATTTCGGAATCCCGTTTTCAGTCGGACAATCAAGCGCGCCGTGGGGCGATGCCGACAAAATAAAGATGTATCTGGCGGTACACAACTCGACGGATACGGATCTTTCCGTCTGGAACACCCCCGAAAGAGCAAATGTTACAAACGGAAAAATGGAGATGACGGCCTCCGGCGACGGAACATATCGCGCCGCCGTTTCTTTGGCCGTCGGAAATCGCTACAATTTTACATTCTTCGCGCAGACGACAAACAATCCTCCGTCGGGTTTGAACGGCAACACCGAATATTACGACACAGTTCCGGATACGGGGACTTTTATAGTTTCAAACTCATCAACGGGCATATCTGCGCCGGGCGGCGTATCGGCTGTTTTTGCGCCGTTCGGGAAAACCCGCGACGCCAGGCGTGTTCTGGTTCTGCCTTCTAATCTTGCTGGCGGCTCTACGATATACGTCTTTGCGAACTTCGGCTCGACTCCGACCGCGCCGACTTATATACAGGCCGTCGGCGGAAACAACAAAATCACACTCTATTGGTCGGCGCCGTACGGTTCTCCGTGGACGTATCCGTCGCCGGAAAAAACCGGCAATGTTCCTCTTGGAGGCGGCGAGTCAATGAAGGCGGCCGATGTCGTTGCCGGCGGGGTATATCACATTTTCGTCACAACATATAATCATGGGAGTTTTGCTTCGTATACCGCGAGTGTAACCGTTTCAGGCGGAACTATGAACTATACTTTTTCGGGACTTCAAAACGGCGTGACCTATTATTATCTTATGCGTTCATCCGATACTTTCGGGGGTCTCGTCGGGAATAATTTCAGCGTACTGTCGGCGACCATAAGCGCTATTCCCACGTCGGCGGCAGTTCCCGTAAGTGTGCGGGTCAACCGCGGCGCCGACGGGCTCTGGAAAGCGGTAAGAAAAACAATCGCCTTTCAGGAGGGAACAAGTGTCCCCTCGTGGGACGCCGACGGGAAGTCAAACGTTACTCCGACGGGAAGAGCGGTTAATATGGCGCCTCCGTCCGACGACGCGGCCGAGCAGGAATTCCTGGCGAACCTCACTCCGGGAACTTCATATAACTTTATACTTTTCGCGTACTCCACTTTTTCTATTTCGGGTCTTGAAACAAACACCACTTATTTTGATACCGCGCCGGACTCCGGCTCGGGCGGAATGGTTACTTCAACTTCTACGGTTTCGATAACATCTCACGGCAGCGCGCGTTGCGGGCCGGTGGGGCCGACTTCCGACGCAAGACGGATTTTATATGTTCCGACGAATCTTCCTTCCGGCTCGACTTTTTATGTCTATTGCAACTTCGCTTCAAGTCCGACAGCCACGTATGTTTCGGCTCTTGTCATAAGTTCTTATTCAATAAAACTCGATTGGACGCCTTACGGCGATTGGGGGACGAACGGCGAAAGTTTGAAAGCCGCCGACGTTATCGCCGGCGGATTTTACTATGTTTATCGTTCGAGTGTCAGTTCGTCGGGGCCGTGGAATCTTTGGGTTTCGACGTCGTCGAGAAACTGGATTGATGATAACCGTCACGCGCCCGCCGATGGGCTGGGGCTTGAAGCCGGGCGGACTTATTTTTACGTAGTAGTTTCGTCGGACTCATATAGCGGAAACTTTATACCCAATATGTACCGCGCCGGCGCGCCCGCGTTTTCCTCGTCGGACGCATCCGCCACGCCGCGCGAAAAGGTCCCTGCCTATTTCAAAGTCGAAAATAATTTCTTCGACGAAAGATATATTTTAACCGTCAAAATCGTCAGGAGCGGCGGTTCGGGAGAAAAAAACTTTTTTCGGACTAATGGCGAACCGGAGGAACCGCCGACCGGAAAAATAAAAAGCGGTCGTTACAAGTTTTTTAAATAAAAGAAGTCAAGGACTTAATCCTTGACGGGAGGCAGTTATGATGTACAGATTGTTCAGGTTGTTGTCGTGCATAGCATTAGCCGCGTTCGTGGGCGCTTCGGCGCTTTACGCGGTCTCGGCAAACGCCCCGTGGGGCGACCCCGCGCAGATACAGGTTGGGGCGGTGATTCAGTCGGGCGTCTCAATATCCGCTTGGGCCGGTGAAGGGGGAGGCGACCAAAGGGGAGATATAACCGGCAATACCACATCGTTTCACACCCCCACTACGCAGATGACGGCGATTGGGGACGGCACTTACCAGTTCAGGACCGACCTGGTGCCCGGAGCCGTTTACAACTACATATTCGGCGCCAGAATATTGCAGAATGCCTGGGGATTCGCGGCCGGAAGTGACTATGCCGAGCCGATTCCCGACGGGACGCAGCAGGACGACGCGGGCAATTACTCGAACTCCGACCCGGGGACTTTCGTATCGCTGTCCTCGACGGCGTACTCGGCGACGGGCGACGGCGGGGTGTCGTACATCTCCATCAGCGGCGCCGCAAGAAGGCGGCTTGATATGCCCTCGGTTGATCCGGGCACGACCATTTACGTCTTCAACAACTTCGGCTCGCTTCCGCGCGGAGTAGCAAACTACTCCGTAAGGATATCGTCCGGACGGCTGGATCTCAACTGGCAGGGCGCGCTGGGAACGTGGGGGGCGGGTATGCCTTCCGTTGACGCCCTCGGCGGGAGAAACCTGCTCTACGTCAGCACGTCCAACTCCGCGGGGCCTTACTCGCTTCTGGCAAATCTCGCCGGAACCGTCACGTATTACGCTCACTCGGGACTCGCCAACGGCACGTCGTATTATTTCATATTCGTCTCATCCGACCCTTATGCGGGTGTGACGCGCTCGACTTATACGGCGTCGAAATCGCTTTGGGCGAATCTTTCGCGCGGCATTCCGCCGGCCGGCACATCGTGGAACACCGACGGGTACGCGCACAATGATAAATACGGAAAACCTTCTGGCCCCGTTCCGGTCTATTTCAAAGTCGAGAATATTGACGAGAAATATGTCGCGGCGCACGGAGATATTGTTTATCTGACTCCGTGGGATGAGGACGGACGACTTTACCGGAACAAGATTCCCGGTCTGTTCCTTGCGGTGTATGTGCCGAAGGGATAAAAAGTGAAAGGGTAAAAAATGATTGTAGTTGCCGATTTATCGGCGATGTAAAAAAGTAAACAAGTTAGGCAGGGACAAGCCCTGCAACTACAACCAATATAATGTAGATGCACCCCTTGTGGGCGCTGAAATGCTTGTTTGAAATTCCTGTGCATTAAAAGTA
>JASEHK010000117.1 GCA_030018875.1 Endomicrobiia bacterium
CTCGGGACTTTCGGTATGAGTTTGGCAAAATCGCTCACCGACAGGAGCGCGCAGGTTTTGGCCATAGACGTCAACAAGGGGAGGGTGGACGAGGCGTCGTCTCTGGGCGTCAACGCGGTTGTCGCCGACGCGACGGAGGAGAAGATTCTCAAAAAACTCGGCCTCAAGGATTTCGACGTCGGAGTGGTCGCCATAGGGGAGAACCTCGAAGCGAGCATACTTACGACGCTGCTGCTGAAAGATATGGGGATAAAGCACATAATAGTGAAGAGTATGAGCGAACATCACTCGCGTATCGCGGGAAAGGTCGGGGCGGATCGCGTGATATATCCGGAGTCCGACATGGCCGTGAAACTCGCCGATGCCATGCTTATGCCTTCCATAATAGAAGAGATAGAGCTCTCGAAGGAATACAATCTCGTCGAGATAGTCCTGCCCAAAGTATTTTTTGACAAGACGCTCGCCGAGAGTAAACTCAAGGAAACTTACAACCTGACCGTCATCGCCATACGCAGAAAAGAGACCGTAATATCCGACGACGGCTCGGCCGACATCAAAGAAGATATGCTCGTCTCGCCGGAGTCCAGAGAGGTTTTGCAGGAGGGCGACGTCATACTCGTTGTGGGCAAAGAAGCCGACACTCAAAAGTTAAGGCATCTTTCCGAGAAATAAAGGCGATACCATTAGAAGGAAATTATGATTAAGAAAAAAGAAAAAAGCGAAGTGGCCAAGGTGCTCGAGATGAGCGCTTTTTATATGATGAACAAGAAATACGACAAGGCCGTCGAGGTGCTTAAGTCGGCGCTCGTTCAAAGCCCCGACGACGCCGACCTGAACTATAACCTCGGCCTCAATTGCGAGATAATGAACAAGACCGAGGAAGCCATAGAGATGTATCAAAAAGCTTTGGCGACAAATCCGTCGCACAAGCACGCGATGGAGCATCTCGCCAAACTTACGGAAATAAAGTAAAGACCTCAAATGCCCGAATCAAAAGAGATCGTTGCGGCCCTCGAAAAAATAAAAAGCGAATACGCCGCCGCGGCGAAAGCCGCCAAGTCGTCGGCCGAATTGGGCGACTGGAAAGCGAAGTACCTCGGCAAAAAAGGCGAACTCTCTTCGGTTATGTCGTCAATGGGCGCGCTTGGCGCCGAAGATAAAAAAGTCGTCGGCCGCATAGCCAACGAAATAAAGTCCGCCGTCGAGGCTCTTTACGAGGAACAGCTCGAAGCCGTCCACTCCTCGGAATATCTCGCGCGGCTCGGCGTTGTCGGCGACGTCACGCTTCCGTCGGTCGGCGTTCCCCGCGGGCGCACTCACCCTCTCTACGACACCCTCGAAGAAATATCCTCGATATTCATTTCCTTGGGCTTTTCCGTCGCGGACGGCCCCGAGATAGAGGACGACTATCACAATTTCGCGGCCCTAAACTTTCCGGACGCCCATCCCGCCAAGGAGATGCAGGACACTTTTTACGTCTCATCCGTCGGAGATAAGGAAATGCTTTTGCGCACGCACACTTCGCCCGTGCAGATAAGGGCAATGAAAAGCGGGAAGCCGCCCTTTAAGTTTATCGCGCCGGGCAGGGTTTATCGCCACGAGGCCATAGATGCCGCGCACTCCTATGTGTTTCATCAGGTCGAAGGCTTTTGCGTGGACAATAAAACGAATCTGGCGGATTTGAAGACCGTGCTGGAAATGTTCATCGAAAAATATTTCGGAAAACGGCTGCCGATAAGATTCCGACCCAGTTATTTTCCGTTCACCGAGCCGTCCGTCGAGGTTGACGTCGAGTGTCTGGTTTGCTCGGGCGCGGGCTGCAAGGCCTGCAAGAACTCCGGCTACATAGAACTTCTCGGCGCAGGGATGATACATCCCAACGTCCTTTCCAATTGCGGTCTCGACCCCAATATCTGGCAGGGGTACGCTTTCGGAATCGGCGTGGAGCGGTTCGCGATGCAGAAGTACGGCGTGGACGATATGAGACTTTTTTATAAAAACGAAATGAGATTTCTCGGGCAATTTTAGAAAACGACGATGCTTCTTTCATACGAGTGGCTCAAAGATTTCATCGCCATAAAAGAGACGCCCCAAGAGTTGTCGCGCATAATCACCTCTCTTGGCTTCGAGGCGACTTTGCGCCCCGCCAACTCGGGGTTTTCGGGCGTGGTCGTGGCCAAGGTCGTTTCCAAAATCTCCCATCCGTCGGCCGACAAACTATCGGTCTGCGAAGTCTCCGACGGGGCCGCGACATATAAGGTCGTCTGCGGAGCCGCCAACGTCGCTGTCGCCCAGATAGTGCCTTTCGCCAAAATCGGCGCCAAAATCCAAGGTATCGAGATAAAAAAAGCCAAACTACGCGGAGTCGAGTCCGAGGGAATGATATGTTCGGAAAAAGAGCTTGGCCTCGCCGATTCTTCGGAAGGCATAATGACGCTTGCGGCCGACGCCGAGGCCCGGCTCGGCGCGGATTTCTCCCTTCTATATACGCCGGATTTCGTCATAGAAGTCGAACCGCTCCCCAACCGTCCCGACATCCTTTCCCATTACGGCGTCGCGCAGGAGATTGCGGCAAAACTCAATCGTCCTCTTAAAATACCCGAAGTTCACCGCGACAAAATAAATCCCGACGGCCGCCTTGCCGACATCGAGCAGGCCGCCTCCGACGATTGCGAGTCTTATATCGCCGTCGCCATAGACGGAGCGTCCGTCGGAGAATCGCCCGAGTGGCTCAAAAATCGGCTGCGTCTGGCCGGTTATCGCCCCATAAACGCCGCCGTGGACGTCACGAATTACGTGATGGCCGAATTGGGCCACCCGCTGCATGTATTCGACCGCGACAAACTCTCCGGCGGCAAAGTAGTCGCGCGCCCCGCCGCGTCCGGCGAAAAAATAAAGGCGCTTGACGGCAAAGTCTACACTCTTGCCGCCCGCGACCTTCTCATCGCCGACGGCGCGCTCGCCGCGGTCGCCATCGCCGGCATAATCGGCGGCGAAGGGTCGGCGGTCTCATTCTCGACGACAAAAATACTTCTTGAGTCTGCGGTATTCAATCCTCGGGGGATATTCGCCACTCGTCGCCGCCTCAAGGTCTCGACGGAATCTTCGTACCGTTTCGAGCGCGGCATGAACAAAGAGCGCTCGATGTTGGCGTGCCTTCGCGCCGTCGAATTGCTTAAATCCGTTTGCTCGGGCCGCCCCGTATCCATATTCGACCACGGCGTCGCGCCGGCAAGAAATAAAATAGCGGTTTTTTACGATAAGATACGCTCCCATTCGGGAGTGTCCGTCGCCGACGCCAAAGTGCGAGGCATACTCACTGCGCTTGCCTTCGACATCGTGCGCGAGGAACATGATTTCATCGTTGTGGAGCCGCCTTCTTTCCGTCGGGACATAGTTATTCAGGAAGACGTTATCGAGGAGATAATCAGGGTATTCGGCTACGACAACGCGAGTTTTGAGGCCGCCGCGCCGGACTCTCATCCCGCGGGCGCCCGAGCCGCGGGTTTCGCCGCCGCCCGTCGGCGGTTCGACTTAGTCGCGGCCGCGCGAAGGTTTTTGGCGGCGTCCGGTTTTGTCGAACACGTCAACTACGGCATGATATCGCCCGAATGGTTCGAATATTTCGACGAAAAAGAATGCGTTAAGATAATAAATCCGGTGTCTCCCGACGCCGTGGCTCTGCGCCCGTCGTTATTCTCTCAGATGTGGCGCAATTTTACCGCCGACTTCGGCGAAGGGCTTGAGACACAGATGATATTCGAGACGGGAAATGTGTTTTACGGCGGCGCTCAAAGCAACTCTCTGGGCATTCTGGCGTCCGGCAATATTTTCGGGCGGAATTGGAAGAAGGGCGTCTTTGTGGCCGATTTTTTCTTCCTGAAAGGCATCGTCGAAAACCTCTTGTTTTTCGCCGGCAAGGATGTCGCGCTTGAGTTTCGCGCGGCCTCCGAGGTCGCGCCCCGAGTCCCCGCGCGCCCCGATTTTTTGGCTTCAAGAATAAATATTATGGCGGACGGCGTCGCTCTGGGTTGCGTAGGCCCCGTGGCGCCTTCGCTGGCGCTTGATGCCGGAGTAAACGCTCCTGTCTGGTGGGTCGAGCTCGACGTCGCGGCGCTTTCTCTCTTGCGCGAGCGCGCGAGCGTTTACAAGGCATACTCGCCGTTTCCGCCTTCCTCGATGGATTTTTCGTGCATAATTCCGACGACCGCGTCCTCTGACGCCGTCAGGGAAAATCTTTTGCGGTCACTCGGCGCCGATGCTCGGACGGTCGAATCGGTGATGCCGACAGATTTGTGGCGGACGCCCGACGGCGAAACCAGTATGACCTTGCGGGTCACGCTGCGCCATCCGTCCAAAACTCTCGACACGGCCGAACTCGGCGCTCTGCACGAAAAGATAGCCAATGCCCTTGCCTCCACGCCGGGATTGAAACTGCGCGCCTGATGGAATATCCGTCGGCGCGCCGGCCCGCCCTGATAATGCGCGGTTTGACTTTCTGGACGATTTTTTATAGAATAAAAAAGTGGAAAAATCCGTCGGCAGGGTGATGGTCGTTGACGACGACCCGGCCATTTGCGATCTTCTGAAATCCGCGCTCGAAATCGAGGGCTTTGCGGTGGACGTTTGCGAGAACGATTCCGACGTCAGCATAGCGCTTTCAAAGTTTCATCCCGACGCCATTCTTATGGACGCGTCCATGCCCGGCCTCGACGGCATATCCCTTTGTCGGCACATTAAACAGACGCCGGCGACGGCCTCGATTCCGATAATGATAGTAAGCGCTTACGATGACGACAAGACCCGCCACGACGCCGCGCTTTTCGGCGCCGACGATTTCGTCGCCAAGCCTTTCGACGTGAAGTTTCTGGTGGGAAAAATTAAGAAACTTGCGGGGTGGTAAAATGAACACGCTTATAGCGGTATGTCTCGTAGTAACGACGGCTTCGGCCGCCGTGTCGGCGGTATATCTCGTCCTTACCCTCATACAGATGCGCCGCACCGCCGCCCAAGCCGAATCGCTCCTTTCTTTCCTGAATCTTGAGGCAAGAAAAGTCGGCAACATCGGCAATACCATCG
>JASEHK010000118.1 GCA_030018875.1 Endomicrobiia bacterium
GATATAAATATTTCGCAATGACAGGACGGGACACTGTCCCTACTATTGTCATTCCCGCATGCTTTTAGCGGGAATCCAGTTTTTCTTTTTTGTTTCCCTTCCTCTCCCGACGTAACGTCGGGACTATGCGCCATAGTGCCCCGCCGGAAAGCGGCTATGCGGGCGGGATGGCAATCCCGCCGCTACCTTGCCTTTACTAACCACCACTTTGTTTTTACGAACAACGAGCCACCGCCTCTACGCCCGCCCCGCCGCCCTTGTTTTTTTCCACCCTTCACCTTTCACCCATCACCCTTCACGTTTTTTCTCTCCGTAACAACTTCGTAACAACTTTTTGCTATAAGTAGAGCGTGTTCGGATTAGTCGGATGCGTCACGCGCGTTTTACGCATTCGCCGCCCGGCCGTTGTTGCGCCGTTGGCGGCCTTGCTGTTTTTTGTCGGTTTTGTCGAGGCGGCGCCGACCGCGTCCGATAAGGCAAAAACATCTTCCGTCGCGCAAGGAGAACGCGCAAAAGACAGGGAAAACCTCGCTGCCGAAAAAGACCGCGTCAAATCCGAACAATCTCGCGTCCGCGAAGCATCCCGTTCCTCCGTCGCCCAAATCCGCGAAGGCGATGCCGCTTTCGGCAAAAAGAACTATGCGGCGGCGATGGACCACTATATGCAGGCCCTCCTGATTGCCCCCGACGGTAAAACCGCCCGCGCGCGGCTTGAAAAGACGGCCCAAAAGATACTCGAGCCCGAAAAAAAACGCATCGAGGCGGAACGCAAAAAAGTAATGGCCGAGTATCGGAAATTAATGGCCGGCCGCAAAGTCGAAAGCATCGAATCGCTCTACTCGAAGGCTGTGTCCAATTACAACAAGAAAAATTTCCTCAAGAGTTACGAGGCCGTGCGAAAGACAGTCGCTTTGAACCCCGACTACAAAAACATAAAGTTTTACGACGACAGCATAACCTCCGATATGCGTTCCACCTCCCTCGCCGACACGATAGCCGACGTGGAAACACTCAGTTACGCCAAAGGATTCGCGGCATTTAATTTCGATAAGAATCTCGCCGAGGCCGTGAGGCAATGGGAGAGGGTTTTGGCCATCAACTCCCGCCGCGCGGAAGTCATCGAATATCTTAAGAACGCCAAAAGCATCCTCGACGCCGCCGCTCTCGCGCGGCGCATAGACGAGGTCACCGCCCGTCTTGCCGCCCTGTATGCCGCGGGCGAAAAAGAGTTCGACGTCAAAAAATACGTCCAGTCAATCAAAGAGTGGGAAAAGGTCATAGATCTCGCGCGCAAAGAATCCGCCGTGCCGGACTCTCCCGTGTGGGAGGCCAAGGCCCGCGACTCGATAAGCGCCGCGCTTATGGAGATAGAAAAACTCTCCAAGAAGCCGCCCGCCGCGCCGCCTAAGGTCGCGGCGAAGAAGCCCGAACCCGAGGTTGTCATTGACGAGGCTGCCGCCAACCGTTACTATCAGGAAGGCATGGTCGCCTACGCCCAGGGCCGTCTCAGGGAGGCCGTTCGTTCGTGGGACTTGGCTATCAGGATGAATCCGGGCCACGACCGCGCCCGCAAAGCCAAAGAGCGCGCCGAAGCCGAACTTTCCGGCGGTCGCTGATGCGGCGCGACCCTTGATTGAAAAGTTTGATTGAAAAAAAATGAAACTCCGATTTAAAATATCCGTAGTGATGGTCGGACTCGTTCTGGCCGTGCTTTTCTCGACGATGCTCGTGCTGTATCATTACGAAAAACAGGTTCTGCTGGCCGATATCTCGGAAAAGATGGATATGACGCTCAAGCATTTTGTCAAGGTCTCCGAGGAGGCTTTGATAGTTCAGGACGACCTTCTGCTTCTCAACTACACCAACCTGATAAAAAAGACCGACGCATCGGTCGTCTACGCGGCGTTCCGCGACCGCTCCGGAGTTTTTCTGGCGCACACCGATCCGTCGCTCATTTATAAAAAAAATCGCAACGTTGCGGCGAAGGACGATGGCTCGATAATAGTCCGCGAGCGGGAAGTCAACCTGTCGAAAAGGTGCTTGGGATACTGCGAAGTCGGATTTTCGAAAGAGTATATAGACGGAGCCGTCGAATCATCTTTGGCGGACACGCGCAAGCGCATATACGCCATAGCCGTCGTCGGAGTATTTATGGGGTTCATCGGCGCCTTTTTCCTCGGGCATACCATAACAGCCCCGATATATCAAGTAGTCGAGGGAGCCAAGAAAATCGGCGGAGGGGATCTTGCATTTGAAATAAACATCCGCCGCCGCGACGAGCTCGGCGTTCTCGCCGACGAGTTCAACGCCATGGCGCGCAAACTCAAAGAACTCGACGATATGAAGAGGGACTTCGTCGCGTCCGTCACTCACGAACTGCGCTCGCCTCTCGCCGCCGTGCAAAGTTACGTATCGTTGCTTCTTGAAAAGAAAGATTTTTCCAGAGAGATCGTCGAAGAAAGCATGATACGGATAAAAAACAACACGACTCGCCTCGGGCGGTTCATTAATGATCTTCTGGACGTGGCCAAGATAGAGGCCGGCAAACTCGACATCTCTTGCGTTAGAATGAACATCGCGCCGGCCATTACCGACGTCATAGAACTTTTCGCCGCGGCCGCCGCCGAGAAAAAAATAAAACTCTCTGCGGGGCTCCCGGGCGAGAAGATAATGGTGATTGCCGACGAGGATCGCTTGAGGCAGGTCATCACCAATCTGGTCAATAACGCCTTGAAGTTTACGCCGGCCGGCGGGACAGTGACCGTGAAGGCCGTCGCGGAACCCGCGGCCTATACTTCTTCGGGGCGCGCCATCGTCAGCGTGTCCGATACCGGAATAGGAATACCCAAAGACGCGCTGGAGAGAATATTCTCGAAGTTTGAACAGGTCAAAGGCGTGAGGGACAATATAAAAGGACCCAAAGGCACCGGCCTCGGCTTGGCGATAGCCAAAGCCATCGTCGAGATTCATGGCGGGAACATCCGCGTCGAGAGCGAACCGGGCAGAGGGGCATCCTTCATTTTCACTGTCCCCATGGCGCCGCCCTTATCGGAAGATTGAATACTATGAAGGCAGGATTAAGGATTAAGCGGCGAGATAAGTAAAAACAAAAAAACTCAATTCTTAATCCACTTTAATGGAATAAAAACGCGGCGAAGACACTCTAACTCGTTGTGCGGGCCGCTCGCGTTGTGGAGAAAAGCAATGTCTGAAAAAATACTGGTTGTGGACGATGAAGAAGATTATCTGCACATTTTGAAGCTCCTGCTCTCGAGCGAGGGTTATGACGTTGACACCGCCTGCGACGGGGCCGACGGATGGGAGAAACTCAAAGCGGGCGGTTATAACCTGGCCATAGTGGACATAAACATGCCCCGTATGGACGGATACCAACTCTGCGGCGAGATAAGAAAGTCCGAAACTTTGAAAGAGACCCCCGTCATAATGTTGACGGTCCGCAGCAGAGACGAAGAACAGATATGGGGTCTTGAAGTCGGCTCCGACGATTACGTAACAAAACCTTTTGAGCCGTCGGTGCTGGTTGCCAAGATAAAGTCGGTATTGAGGCGCTCGCGTCAGGTCGGTCTCGACGGATGAATAAAACTCGCCGCTCTCACGGAGGTTTATGGTGACCCCGCAAAAAATAAAAATTAGCAGGTCGAGTCCGTTATCCGCCGCGGCTTTGATGGCCGCGGGCGTCTTTTTTTTCGTTTCGGCTCCGGCCCGCGCCGAGAACGAGATGATACAGATTACCGTCGAGATCGTCGAGGTCATCAATTCCAAGGCGCGGGAATTGGGCGTCAAATGGGCGGACACGATGCAGTCAGGCGAAGTAATGTGGCAGGCCTCGGGGCGTCAGCCCGAATATCTTCCCGAGGTTCCCTCGGTGATAAAAGTCGGCGACTGGGCCAGATGGAGCCCGTTCACGGCCGATCTTAAAATGCTTGTCGAGAAGGGCGCGGCCAAGATAATGTCGAAGCCCAAACTTCTTACTAAAAGCGGCTCGGAGGCCAAAGTCCTCGTCGGAGGCGCGTATCCCGTCGCTATCGCTGGCATCGCCGGAGCGACGGGCAGCATAGAGTGGAAAGAATACGGCATACGGCTTATAATCAAACCCGTCGCGCTACCCAATAAAAAAATATCGGCCGCCATTACCACCGAGGTAAGCCGTCTGGATTGGGCGAACAAAGTGCAGGGTTTTCCTGCCATCGTCACGCGCGAAGCCACTTCGGAAATCATCGTCAACGCCGGCGACACGCTGACCATTGCGGGCCTTACCGAAAGCAAGAAAGAGGAAAAAATAATCGGCGTGCCCGTTCTTATGGACATACCCTTTCTGGGAGAGCTTTTCAAAAGAAAAAGCTATAATGACGTTGAAAGCACCGTCGTTATATTTGTAACGCCAAGCTACGCCAACTAAAAAATTATGACTGAAAAAAACCCAAAACTCCGTCGCCGTTCCGGTTTTTACGCAATCCTGAAACACTCTCCTCCTCATTCTCCTTGGATCTCGGGCGCGTTCGCTCCCGCATCTTTCCGGCGTTTTTTAACAGTCCTCGCGCCTCTATGCCTCATCCTAATTTTTGCTTCATCCTGCGCCCGGGCGCCACTTGCCACATCCGTAGAATTCCGCGGCAAGGTTTATTACGGAGCAGAGACCGACTCCGGTAAAATACTGGTGCTTGGGCCGCTTTCAGGCGCGCGCGTGGCATGCCTCAACACAAACGATATTGTCCTCACAAACGCGGCTGGCGCCTACACATTAAAAGCGGAAGCGTCCCGACAATTCTTATCCAGCGATTACGACACATACATACTTGAAGCGTCCGGCACATCAAGTCCGTCCATTTATCCGGCGGGGAATTATATAAATCAGCAGATTGAAGTCCGCGGCGGGGCGGGGAAAACGATTTATGTGCGGGACTTCCTTTTATATCGGAACAAGCAGTAGTGATAAGTGAATAGTGAATAGTAAATAGTAACAACGGTAGCGACGGCAAATGAAGCGATGGCGTAGTAGTGATGACATAGTGATGATATTATGACACTGTTGAAAAAGTCCAATAGTGTCAC
>JASEHK010000119.1:0-221 GCA_030018875.1 Endomicrobiia bacterium
TTGTCCGATAGACGGATTCGTATCAAAAACATTCCGATTCGAAGCCGCCCGCACTATCTCGTCTCCGCCTTTACCCACCTCTCAAAATCGGCGTTGGCTCTGACGGGAATTTTGATTATGCAGGGCGTCTCGTACGGATGGAGTTCTCGGGCGGCGGTTTTGACTTTATTCCAGTTTGATTTTCTGGTTTTAAGAATTGAGACGACCTCGCGCGCGGTTTC
>JASEHK010000119.1:231-3594 GCA_030018875.1 Endomicrobiia bacterium
CCCTTCCACCAATAGGCGCTTTCTATCGGAAAGAAATTGGCGCAGGCGATGAGGCGTTTTTTGATGAGGTGTGAGGCGATTCTTTTTGCGGTTTTCAGGTCGGGATTTGTGACGTAGATTATTATGAAGCCCATACGATTCTCAAATAAAAAACCGCTCACGCGGGCGGCACTACCGTCCGATTTGTCTTGAAAGTTCCGCCGCGAAATCCCTTTCAAACCCGCTCGCTTTTGGCCTCATGCCGGTCAGTTTCCTTCCGAAAGCAAATTCAGATACTTCTGATAGGCGAAAACACGGTTGCGGCGGCCGCCGGTTTTCTCGCGCACGATGCCGAGACCGGATAAGATATCCATCGCCTTGTTGACGGCTGGAAACGACAGCCCGGTAAGTTTTTGGGCTTCGGTATTGGTCAGAAGAGGCCGACGGCGAAGGGTATTGTAGACGCGCAACACGGTGGATGCGCTTCGTCCGGATTTCTGCGCCCTTGCGGCGTCGTCTTGAAACAGCGTTTCCAGACGCTTCGCCGTCTTAACGGCGGCGCCGGCGGTTTCTTCCACACCTTCAAGAAAAAAATCGATCCACGCTTCCCAATTTCCGTCGGTGCGGACGGAGTCGAGCAAGCGATAATATTCGGCGCGGTGTCGTTTGAGATATATGCTTAGATACAAAAGCGGCTGCGACAAAATTCCGGAATCGTGCAGCATCAGCGCTATCAACAACCGCCCGACACGGCCGTTTCCGTCTAGAAAAGGATGGATGGTTTCAAACTGCGCGTGGACAAGCGCCGTCTTCAAAAGAGCGGGATACGGAGCCGCCTTGTCGTGTAAAAAACGCTCGAGATCGGCCATGCGCGGCTCCACCTGCCCCGCAGGCGGCGGCACAAAATAGGCGTTTCCGGGACGCGTTCCCCCGAGCCAGTTTTGAGAGCGCCGGAACTCGCCGGCCGATTTTTCACTTCCACGGCCGCTTGAGAGCAGTTTGGCGTGGACTTCGCGAAGCAGGCGATTGCAAAGCGGAAAGCCCCCCTTCAGACGCTTAACGCCGTGCTCCAATGCGACGACATAGTTGGAAACCTCCACCACGTCGTCGGTGGGAATGCCGGGAAGTTCTTTTAATTCAAACAGCAAAAGTTCCGACAACGACGACTGCGTGCCCTCTATTTCCGACGAGAGAACCGCCTCGCGCCGCACATAAGAATATAAAAACAGATTCGTGTCGGGCAGCAAAACGACGATGCTGTCCAGTCGCCCCAGTGCGAGTGTTGCCCGTTCCACAAGGCGCCGCCTGTCCCCGGAAAACTCGATAGCGGGCTTGGGCGGCAGCGCGAACGGCACGAACGCTTTTATCGTCTCGCCGCCGACGACCGATATCTCGTATTTGCCGGTAAGTCCCCGTTTCATAATGGCTTACCTGGCGGATATTGACGTTTAATAAGAAAATCTCTTATTAAACAAAACCCGCTCATCGCTTAATAATAGCAAAAATGACGGCCACGATCAAAACGATTTTCAAATATAAAAAACCGCGTGTGAGAACTGAATCCGGCCGGGCATGGATGAATCCGAATAACCTATCGCCCAATCGCTAACCCCAGAATATGCTGGTCGGGTCGCAATGGACTTCCCACAAGAGAGCTTTAAAATTTTTTGTCGGGCGGGAGAGGGTATATTTGTGCCAGCGGCCGTTGCGGTCTCTGTAATAAAGCGTCCTCTTTCCGCTCTTTGGGCTGAATCGGAATCTGGCGACATTAAATTGAGTCCGTCTCGTAGGGTCGCGGAAGTACGGTCTTTCTTCCACGAGCGTGACGGCGTTCCGTAAGCGCCTTTGTCTCTGGTTTTGCGGGGCATTTTTCCGGTCATAGTGTCTCCTGTGGACGGCGCCCAACGACGATCTTCCCCGCCGAAATATTTTCAAACAGCGCCCTGTTCGTCTTCATTTTCTTTTTCATTTCACAGGGGGACATTACAATAGGCGCAAGACGGCTCCCCGTGCACTCGTAAAAATCCACTTCGGCGGCGGAGAGATGTTTTTCTATGACGGAAACTTCTTTTTTTGACCGCACCAGAATAAATAAGTCCACATCGCTTTGGGGTCTTTCGGCTCCACGGGCGGCGCTGCCGAAAATAACGGCTGAGAGTATTTTGCTTTTGATCCCTTTGAGAGCGTGGGCGACGACGTCGGTCAGAAGCGTCTTTTCCTTGTCAAAAAACGGCTTAAACAGAGTGTTGACCGCGGTGTTTTTGTCGTTCAGTTGAAAAAGATATGCGCGGCCCGCTCGACCCCGCGTAATCAAGCCCTGTTCCGTCAGGGCATCCAGCGTGCGCAGAGCGTGCGTATGGGACATTTTGCAAAACCGCGCGACTTCGCGACCCGTCATCTGCGGGCGGGTCGTCACGAATAATCTTAAAACGCCGATATTGGCCGGAGACGCAAGAATACGCTCGGCCGCTTTCGAAAACTGCATGATATGACCGCCTTGGTATGTAACTTATATGTTACATATGGAACATATTATACTTATCGGGAGGGGGTGGTGTCAATACAACGGGAGACGGTGTAGGAATGCCGGCGCCTATAGATAGTAAACCGGCGCGAAGAGAATGTCGGCCTTGCCCCTGCGAACCAATCCCCGGCAATCTTTAGTCAGCACGATAACGTTTTTTTTCTGGCTGATACGCATCTATGAAACTTGTCGAACATGGTAGAGGCGGGCTTTTCGGGTGAGGCTGCGGCGAAGAGCTCACAAACGAAGCAGGGACAGAGGTGAACTCATTGAGAAGCTTTCTGTCCTCGAAGGTTACGATATGGACTCTTTCCGGACTGTCCGGCCCCGAAGTTCAAACAAGCTCTTTGAGATAAGTCAAAGCCGGCGCGACGCGTATTCCCTCTGCCGTCTGATAATCGCGTTTGCCTACGGCGTGGATCTGCCACGCGGGGACGCTCGGAAACTTTCTTTTCAAATAGACAAGGGATTTACTCACGGCATCGTCCGACCATTTGCATTCCACGAATGAAACTGGCTTGTTGTTCTCCGTCACGACAAAATCCACTTCCTGCCCGTCAACATCCCTGAAATATCTCAATCCCATATCGCGCCCTTTCGTGTCTTCTTCAAAATGAACCATTTTCAACAGATGCGACGCCACGAGATTTTCAAAACGTTGCGGCATATCCGGAACCAACGACCAATCAAAATGATAATGCTTGCGCTCTTTTTTCACGGCGCGGATTTTGGGGCTCCCCAAAGGCATAACGCGAAAGACCGCGTACAAACGTTCAAGAATATCCATCCACTTGGATAAAACTTTATGACTTACCTGCAAGTCCTCGCGCAGGGCGTTTAATGAAAGAGGGCTGCCGACA
>JASEHK010000119.1:3604-5055 GCA_030018875.1 Endomicrobiia bacterium
AACCCCAGTCAAGAAACCCGGACATTGAAAAATCCCAATCTGCGGCAAAAATGCTGGACTGGCACAAACAGAGAACAATAATAGCTCCCGCAAAATATTTTAGCCGAATAGTCATATATTAGACCTCCCTATTCTTTTTGGGTTCTGTATTCGCGGGACCAGCGTTTCGCGTCTACCCGCGATTTGCCCAAAAACGGCTCGGGAAACCCGCCGAGTTCCAGTAATCCCATAAAATCTTTTTGCGTTTTGATTCCGAGTTCCCCGACGGACAAAGGGTGAAGCCGCAAAAAATGATACCGCCCCTGCAAAGAGTCGCCGCCAAACCGATAGAAGTCCAGACGGGCGCTGCCTGTAACCAGTATCTTGATTTGTCCGCGGCGGACATCGTACAAACCTTTTAAGTAATTTCTCCATGACTTATATTTATGGATTTCATCGAAGACCAGCATATCACCGGCGGGAAGTTGCCGTTTTAGGATTTTCTCTCTGTGCTCCGGCGCGTCCCAGTTGAGATATCCGCGCTTGTCGCCCAGAATATCGAGCGCGAGCGTGGTCTTGCCAACCTGACGCGGACCGCCCAGAAAAACCATTTTTTTCTTGATGTCCGTTTTTATTTGTTCGAAAAGGTATCTTTTCATAATGGGAGATTATACAAGTATTTTAACCAAGTGTCAAATTTACAAGCGTGTATTTTTGCCGCAAGTCGAATCCTCCGGGGCGATGCGGTCCGCCGGAGATTCATTTGAGGGGAGGGTGCGGTGAAACTGCAAATCGTAAACGGTAAAAATGGGGGGATAAAAAAACTCCCCTTTACGATTTACCCTTCACGATTCACGAACTACTGCCCGACGCTAATGTCATCAACATAAAACTTAGCGGCGGGGAGAGTTGAGAATCCCCCGGCGCGAAGTGTCAGCGTGGCGTTTTGAGACGGAGTTCCGGCGTTGAGCGTCAAGAGTTCCCAAGCGTTCTCCGCCGCCGATGTCGCCGATACGCTCGTCGGAGAAATGCCTTTTCCTGACAATGTGAGTTTTGGTTTTGTCGTCGAGCCGCCATATTCCGAATTGTAACGGATGTAGGCGGTGATTGTCAGAGCCGCGCCTGATTTGACGGGGATTTCCCAAGTCCAAGTTTCTCCCCCGCCGAAGCCGAAGGCGTTGGGCGGGGTTCTCGTTACATTTTTTTCCTGCCAGGGTTTTACTCTGTAAGTTACCGATATATCTTCGAGGCGCGGCGTGGTCGTTG
Organism: Endomicrobiia bacterium; assembly: GCA_030018875.1. Taxonomy (GTDB): domain Bacteria; phylum Elusimicrobiota; class Endomicrobiia; order PHAN01; family PHAN01; genus PHAN01. The sequence goes on from JASEHK010000119.1 coordinate 4,850, forward strand.
AGTTTGTCGTCGTGAATGTGCTTTGATACTGAATGTAACGACCATGCCAGTTAAGTCCCTGGCCGTTTGTAACGGCTACAAATGGGGGGGTTGATGAGTTGAGCGAGAATGAATAAGACGACACGCGGATTGAGACGGCAAGACTTGTTCCGGCGGGTTGCGATGAGGGGTTCCACGATATGCTTGACACGACGATTTTTGAGGTG
>JASEHK010000011.1 GCA_030018875.1 Endomicrobiia bacterium
AGGAGGTGAGTAAAGAATGGCGGAATTAATCGCTAAAGTAGGCGTCAAAAGAGCAGAGGGTTTCCTCTATTACATTGACAAAAGAGGTGATGTGGCCAGAGCAAAAATGGCCAGAGGCGGCAAAAAGGGCGGCAAGCCCGAGCTCGTCGAGAAAGTCGGCGTGAAAAAAGCCCCCGGATACCTCTATTTCCTCGACAAAAAAGGCAACGTTTCAAGAGCCAAAATGGTAAGAAGAGGAAAAAAAGGCAAAAAATAAGCCTTCTGCGAAAACGTATTCACAAAGCAGTAAATAAAAAGTCCTCCGATGTAACGTCGGAGGGCTTTTTATTTGACGGCATTGGCCTTACTCTTAACTTCGGAATGTCGTCCCCGCGCCGCGCCGTAGGCGATGCTTCGAAAATGCGGGGCAGTGGGTACGCGGGAATCCAGAATTTAAGGTTATAGCAGATTCCCGATAAAAACATTCGGGAATGACATGCCGGGTGGATTCCCGATAACGACCCCCGATAACAACATTCGGGGGCAGGCACTCGGGAATGACATGCCGGGCAGATTCCCGATAATCCCGCCAAGGCGGGACGGGAATGACATGTCGGGTGGATTCCCGATAATGACCCCCGATAACAACATTCGGGGGCAGGCATTTCACCGCCTTTGGCGGGACCCCGCAGAATGCGGTGGCGGGAATGACACGAATAAAGGAAAGCGGACGTGCCCGTCACTTCCAAATAATAAGCCCCGGCGCGTAGCGAATGTGCGGCCTGTCGGAGTTAGGCAATACTCTGAGCACATAGCCGCAATGACCTATACGGTCGGCGCGAATCTTGACCTTGTAAACGAAGTCATCGCCCGACTTGCCTTCGAGAGTCATGGCGTTGACCTTGGGAGCGTCGAATCCCCCCCTGGAATCAACATAGCCCCAGAGGGCTTCCACGCGGACGTCCTCGGGCTTTATGGGGCTAAGCCTGACGAGCGCTTTTATCTCGAACTCATCGCCGATATTGAGTTCCCCGTTTATCGTGTCTTCCGTCGAGACTATGCTCGCTTCCTTCCAGTGACGGCGCATCGAGGCAAGCCACGCGGCGCGCGACTTGGCCCCGCGGAAACCTTCGGCGGCGAGATGGGTATAGTCCATGTGCGCGTTGATGTAGAACTTGTCGGTGTAATCTTTCAACATCCTGTTTGTGTTGAAGACCGGGCAGATGGTCTGCATCGAATCTTTCATCTTCTTGATCCATCCGCGCGGGAGTCCGCCGTGTCCGCGATTGTAGAAAAGCGGCGCGAGTTCCTGCTCCAATAAATCATAAATCGCCTTGCTTTCCACATCGTCCTGGGCCTCCGCGTCCTCATAATCTTCGCCGCGGCCTATAGCCCATCCGTTGTTGCCGTCGAAGCCTTCGCACCACCATCCGTCGAGAATGCTGAAATTAAGCACTCCGTTTACGGCGGCCTTCATACCGGATGTCCCGGAAGCCTCAAGTGGCCGTCGGGGGTTATTCAGCCACACATCAACCCCCTGCACCAGATAGTGCGCGACATTCAGATCGTAGTCCTCGATAAAAACTATCCTGCCGCGAATATCCGGATCGCGCGCGATGTGTATGAGCTGTTTGATGAGTTCCTTGCCCTGGGCGTCGCGGGGATGCGCCTTGCCGGCAACTATCAGTTGAACCGGCATGTCTTTTCGGTTGAAGATTTTTTTTAATCTCTCTATGTCCTTAAAGAGCAGAGCGGCCCTTTTGTAGGTCGCAAATCTTCGGGCAAATCCTATCGTCAGCGCTTCCGGGTCAAGGACCTCGTCGGCGGCGATTACCTCTCTTTGAGAAACACCGCGACGCTCAAGTTGCTTTTTTAATCTCGCGCGCACGAACTCGACTAATCGCTCGCGCCGACGCTCGTGACTGCGCCATATTTCGGCATCGGGAATTTCAGAGACACTCTCCCATATTTTCATATTGGCCGGCTCGTCTTTCCAGACGGAGCCGATGTAACGGTCAAAAAGAGACGCCATCTCGTACGATATCCAGGTATTTGCGTGTATGCCGTTGGTTATGTGCGTTATCGGAACTTCGGCGCGATTAAGACCCGGCCAGATGCTCTGCCACATTTTTCTTGATACCGCTCCGTGCAGACGCGAAACGCCGTTGGCGAAGGCCGACAGGCGCAGGGCCAGCGCCGGCATCGAAAAACTTTCTTTTGCGTCGGACGGATCGAGGCGTCCCAGCGCCATAAAGTTTTCTTTCGAGAGCCCCAGCGTCTCATAATACGGCTTGATGTATTTCTCGATGAGTTCCGGGATGAACACGTCGTTGCCGGCCGGCACGGGCGTGTGCGTCGTAAAAACATTTGACGCGGCGACGGCCTCGCGCGCGGCGGCGAAATCGAGTCCGCGGCTCTTCATCATCATTGCAATGCGCTCGACGGAAAGAAACGCCGCGTGGCCTTCGTTCATATGATAGACCGTGGGTTTGTATCCCACAGCCTCAAGCGCTCTGACGCCGCCGATACCCAGAAGTATCTCCTGCGATATCCTCATTTCAATATCGCCGCCGTATAATTCGTAGGTAAGTTTGCGGCCTTCGACGGAGTTCCCCTCGAAGTCTGTGTCTAATAGCAGAAGTTCGGCGCGACCGACTTTGACGCGCCAAATTTGAGCGCGCACGTCTCCCGACGGCAACTCAATGGATATCTTTATCTGTTTGCCGTCGGCGCCGCGAACGCGCTCGGTGGCCATTTTAGTGAAATGGTTTTCGACAGACTCCTCCTGCTGCCAGCCGTCAATGTTCAGATACTGATGAAAATATCCGTAACGATACAGCAACCCGACCCCGACCAGAGGTATGCCCATGTCTCCCGACGATTTAAGATGATCTCCCGAGAGAATGCCGAGTCCTCCGGCGTATATCGGCAGAGATTCATGCAATCCGAACTCGGCGGAGAAATAAGCGACAAGAAAATCGGACGATGCCCATTTACCGTCGGTGGGATGGGCGCTTTTAAACCATGTGTCAAGTTTCATATAGCGGGTGTAATCCGCATAGGCGCGCTCCATGTGCGATATGAAACTGTTGTCGTCGGCCAGCGTCCGGAGTTTTTCCTGCTCAATCATACCCAGAAGTTTTATGGGATTATGATAAATCTTTTCCCAGAGGTCGCGGTCCATTCGTCTGAAAAGTTCCACGGCCTGAGAGTTCCAGACCCACCAGAGATTGCGCGCCATCTCCAGCAGTGGAGAGAGTTTTTCCGGCAAGTCCGGTGTTACCGTGCAATCTCGATAACTCTTGACTTTGAGGCGCTCGTCGGCTTCGTTGAAGATGTCAACCATTGTTCCTCCGTTTTATTTTTTTCACAATTGAATCCATTGAAAAACCTATAATTTTACGTAGCCCTTGGCGCGCTATTGCCCCGACGGAAGCCCCGACGTTACGTCGGGGCGGCTACAAAGACCCAACGGTCTCATAATCACATTTTGTCGGGAGATTCCACTCCCAAAATTGAAAGTCCCTGTTTTATCGAGCGGCGCGCAGAATCGAGAAGCCCCAGACGAGCAAACGTGAGTTTTTTATCGTCCGAGAGTACCCGACATTTTTCATAAAAATTGTGAAGACGCCGCGCAATTTCCAGAAGATGGGTCGTGATATGGTGCGTCGTGTATTCGCGCGCGCAAAGCTCGAACGTATCGTCGAGAGTGGCTACTGATTTGGCGAGATCGCGCTCGGCGGCATCGCCGGTCAAACCGGACAAATCCGAGCACGAATTCTCCGGCGCAAAACCTCGGCGCGCGGCCTCGTCGAACACGGAGGATATTCTGGCGTGGGCGTATTGAACGTAAAACACCGGATTTTCCGACGAGCGCTTTTTTGCGAGGTCCACGTCGAACTCTATGGCGGAGCCGGGAGCGCGAGCGAGAAGAAAAAATCTAGCGGCATCCGCGCCGACTTCGGCGACTATCTCCCTCAAGGTCACGAACTCGCCGGCGCGCGTGGACATTGCGACTTTTTTACCGGCGCGTTTGAGAGACACAAGCTGATATAAAATAATCCTGATTTTCGATTCGTCGAGGCCGAGGGCTTTTAGCGAGTTCCTGACGCGCGGCACGTAGCCGTGATGGTCGGCGCCCCACACGTCTATCATTTCGTCGTAGCCGCGGGCATATTTATCCGCGTGATAGGCGATGTCCGACGCGAAATATGTAAGTTCGCCCGTGCGTTTTCTCAAAACTCTTTCTTCCTTTTTATCGTCGGCGGTAGATGCGGACAGTCCCGCGGCAAACCAGAGCGCCCCGTCGTTTTCGTATGCGAGGCCGCGCTCGGCGAAGTCTTTCAGCATTGAGGCGACTTTTCCGTAAAGCGACGACTCGCTCAAATAGCGGTCCATCTTCACCCGAAAAATATCGAGGTCGGCGGCGATGTCCTTCATTATGCAGTCGCGCGCGAAAGCTCCGAAATTCTTGGCTCCTGAGGCGACGGCCTCGCGCGCTATATCGTAAATGTAGGCGCCTTTGTAGCCGGTTTCGGGAAACTCCGCCGGCGACGCCGAACCGGAGAGTTCGCGCGCGCGGGCCTCGACCGACGAGGCGAGTATCTTCATTTGATTTCCGGCGTCGTTGACATAGTACTCGCGCTCGACATCGCATCCGAGATATTCGAAAAGTCGGGCGAGGGAATCCCCGATGGCGGCGCAACGCCCGTGGCCGATATGAAGCGGGCCGGTGGGATTGGACGAGACGAACTCTATTAAAATTTTTTTCGTCCTCGATCCCGCACGGGATGAAGTCGTCAAAAACGATGTCCCCGCCATTTCAAAAAGATACCTATCGGAAACTTCCAGATTGACGAAACCTCCGACGACGGATGTCTTTTTTATTTCATTTATCAAAGAGAGTTCCGCGGCGATGTCGCGGGCCAGTGTCCCGGGGTCGGATCTCAGGCGGTTGGCCAGAACCATCGGCAGATTGACGGCGAAATCGCCCGGCAGGGCGGACGGAGGCGCGGCGAGGTCGAAGCAAAGTTCCCCGTACTTAGCGGCGAGCTTTTGAGATATTTTTCTTCTTAGATTTTTTTTGAGCATTTTGTACTCGTTTCTTTGCCCGAAGCCGGCGGCCCGATAACTTGCCCGCCGCGCGCGCAAAACCCGAGAGCGATTTTGCGCCGGAGTAAAGTTTTTCCAGTCCGACCTCGGCGCGCGACGAACTCGACATCAAATGAAGCATCACGCCGCCGAAATCGGCCACCGTCCAGCCATGAGCCGCGGTCCTGTTTTCCGAGCGAAGCAGGCGGACGCCGCGGGCGGAAAGTTTTTTTTCGACTTCATCAAGAAGCGCCCGACGGTGAGTCGCGGACGCGGACGTGGCTATGACGAAATAGTCGGCCACTATCGTGAACCTCGACACATTAAAAACCGCCGGCTCGCCGGCTTTTTTCGAGTCGAGTATTTCCGCTATCGTTTTGGCGAGCGCAAGCGATCTCATCTTATTCTTAATAAGTCCGCGCGGCTTTAAGGCTCGTAATCCTCGCCGATTATAATGGATATGTCCACGGTTCTGGAAGCGTCGTATCTGTTTATTATGTCTCCTGAACCCAAAGCGTTGCGAGCGACGAGACCTGCCGAGACCTCTTCGCACATGTTGTTTATAACGGTACGCTGTTGATAAACGGAATAATTACCCCACTCGACGACGTTGAATCCGGATTTGATAAGAGCATCGCGCGCCGCGCGGGCGGCGCCGGTTTTTCCCGACGCGTTCCATACTTCCACAAGATACGTTGTCTCGCGCGGGGCGCGCGTCGCGGCGATGATCTTAAATATATTTTCCTCGGCGGCAGCCGGATTATACTGCCAGTATTGAGAATAAAATTTGCCGGGAAGCGTAAAAAACCGGATATTATCGGTTTCAAAGCCCCTGAACTCGAACATAAGGCCGGCGATTCCCCACAAGCCAATGTTCGTATTGGTATTTTTCGCAAAGGCCGAAACTATGCGGGGAAGTTGCAAAAAAATCAGCGGCTTGCGAGCGCTCTTAAACCAGTCCACTATGAACTTTTGCTGGCGGGCGATTCGCCTTATGTCGCTTCCCTTGCCGCGGTATCTTATGTATTTAAGCGCTTCTTTTCCGTCGAGATGGCGCACGCCCGTCGAAAAATCTATGTGCAGATTACCGGCGAAATCGTCGTACTTCATCGGTTCCGATATCTCCACGCGAATCTTGCCGAGTATGTCCACCAGACGCGTAAAGAACTCGTAATCAACCTGTACGTAATGACGTATTTCGAGTTGGCCGCTAAAAAGATTATTGTTGACAAAGTTCAAAAACTCTCTCGCCGCCTCGCGGTCGGAGGATGTCTTGTGACGCATAAGCGCGTAGATTTCGTTTATCCTTCTGGGCCTTCCCCCCTCGTAACGCACGAGAGTGTCCCGCGGGATGGCTATGATATTAAGCACCCTTTCTCCGACGGAATAATTCAGAAGCATCAAAGTATCGGTGTGTTTGGACGCCTCCACCGCGTCCATGCCCATCAAAAGTATATTAACTTTTCTGTCGCCGCGAAGCGACAAGGCGCGCGAAACGGGGTTGCGGCCAGTCATTATTATAGAGACGACAAGAATGACGGCGAAAACCGTCAGAGCGTATCTTGAAATATTTTGTTTCATCGCTTTTTTTCAGACGGAACGCGCGCGCGGGTCTCGTCGTCCACATACAGGGCGGGGCGCAGGCGCGAGTTGTAAACGCTCACGCCTTCCGGCGCCAGATACTTTTCTTTTTTTAAAACGTAACCGAGTTTCATTGCGGCGCAAAGCAAAACTCCGCGAGAAAGATTCCGCATGGCCGCTTTTCTTATCTTCGACACTCCGGGATACCTTCTGTCGGGGGCCACGGCATCGGCGACGTATATTATGTCGTCGTAAATCGTGGCCGACGAGGCGGGAGCGCCCAGGGTGTGATTTGCGGCGGCGGCGAGAACCTCGCGGTCTTTGACTCCGAAAAGGCGCGCGGCTTGGCGTGAGGAGACGAAAGAGTGCAGAAGAAAAGGATTGGCCGAACACGTGGCCCGCGACGGCAAGGCCGCTCCGATGGCTCTTTTCAAATAGGATAAATAACGCGACGGTCTGACGGCGCGTCCCATGTCGTGAATAAGAGCCGCCAGACGCGCGCGGCGCGGGTCGGCGCCGTGCTTTACGGCCAACTTCTCGGCGACCGAGACAACGCCCATCGTGTGATGGAATTTGGCGCCGTCAAGATGTTTCAGGAGATATTCCGTTATCGCGCCGTCGAGATAAAGATGTTTTTTTCTTATTATGCGCTCGACGGCCGGCGGGACGTTTTTTTCCAGAAATCGCGTCGCTACGCGGCGGCGGATTTCCGTCGAAGATATGGCGCTCGGGCGGAATTTCAGCACAAGAGCATTGGAAAGCCGATGCTCTTTGAAAGGTCTCCTGACGGCGACGGCGAAGCGGCACATGTCCACAAGCGCGGAACCTTTCTTCCAGCGGGGAACTTCAAGCATTGAATCCGACCCCAGCACGAAAAATATCCGGGCGCCGGGGAACATGCGGCGATAGCGCTCTATCGTTTCATAAGTGTAAGTGGGGGCGCGGCGGCGAAGTTCGAAATCGTCAATGGAAAATTTTTTTGCGCCTTTTACGACGGCGCGCAGCATTTCCATGCGCGAAGCGGGGTCGGTGAGATTTTTTTCGACGGCGTGCGGCGGGCGCAGGGCCGGAACGAAAAAAAGCTTGTCGAGAGAAAGTTCATCCACGGCGGCGCGGGCAATGGCGAGGTGGGCGTTGTGCGGAGGGTCGAACGAACCCCCGAAAATTCCTATTCTCATCTTATCTCAATAAAAGCGTCATTCTCTGATATGGCCTCCGCCGTACACGAGAAACTTGGTAGTGGTCAGTTCGCGCGCGCCCATCGTGCCGCGGGCGTGAAGTTTTTGCGTGGATATGCCTATCTCGGCGCCGAGACCGAAAGAACCGCCGTCGTGGAGCCGTGTCGAGGCGTTGTGAAATACCGCGGCCGCGTCCACCTCTTCCATAAACTTTTTGGCGGCGACTTCGTCGTCGGTAACTATTGCCTCGGAGTGGCCGGAGCCGTAAATATTTATGTGCCCGAGCGCCTCTTCAATGGATGTGACGACCTTTACGGACACTTTCATGTCAAGATATTCCGTTGACCAGTCCTCGTCGGAGGCCTTGATTACGTCTGGAACTATGGACGCCGTCACGGCGCAGCCGCGAACCTCGACTCCCGCCGAAGAATAAACCGCGCACATATCAGGCAGAAAATCTTTCGCGACTGCCTTGTGAACAAGCAGTGTCTCCATTGCGTTACATACTCCGGGGCGCTGGCACTTGGCGTTGAAAACTATTTTCCGTGCCATAGCGAGGTCGGCCGACTTATCTATGTAAGTATGACACAGGCCTTTACCGTGGGCGAGGACGGGAACGATGGCGTGCTCTCTGACGAATCTTATCATTGCTTCCGAGCCTCTGGGTATTATCAAATCCACAAGTTTATCGAGTTTGATGAGCTCAATGATCGCGGCGCGGTCGGCAGTTTCGACGAATTGTATGGCGCCGTCGGGCAGACCGGCCTCGTGCCCGGCCGCCAAAAGTGTGCGGACTATGGCGTGATTTGAGTTTATGGCCTCGGTTCCGCCTCGAAGGATGACGGCGTTTCCGGATTTTATGCACAGAGCCGAGGCGTCGGCCGTCACGTTGGGGCGCGATTCGTATATCATTCCCACGACGCCCAAAGGAACGCGGACTTTTTTTATCTTTATGCCCGACGGCGCGATCCATTCCGATACGACATCTCCGACGGGATCGGGGAGCGCGGCAATTTCTCTTATCGCCGAAGCCATCGCCGCGATTCTTTGGCCGTCAAGCGTGAGACGCTCAACGAGAGCCTGGCCAAGGCCGGACTCTTTGGCGGCTTCCACGTCAACTGAATTCTCAAAAATTATTTTGTCTCTGGCTTTTTCGACGGCCACGGCCATCGCCATAAGTATTTCTTTTTTTCTCGACGGTGAAAGTGAAGCGGTCTCGCGGGACGCGTTTTTAGCGTCCTGAGCCTTGGATACTATGTCATGTTTGATATCCATAAAACGACCTCTTTTGTAAAAAATCGGTTTTCAAAAATCAGCGGCGACGTTAAAACGAAAGCCGCCTCCCGGATTTGAACCGGGGACCTACGGTTTATCCCGCCAAAGCCACCCGCCGGACTCGAACCGGCAACCTACGGTTTACAAAACCGTTGCTCTACCATTGAGCTAGGGTGGCATCGGCGGGACTCTACCGCTGAGCTAAGGCGGCGGTTATTCCTCCATCGGATAAACTACGGTCTTCTTTCTGACTATGCGAAGTCCTGCTATGGCGTCAAGCGCCGAGCGCAGGTCGGACTCTTTGGCCTTGTGGGTTATTATTATCACTGCCGCGCCGGACGGGCTTTTTTGGGACGGCCGCTCGTTCTGATACACGGACGCTATCGAAACTCCGCGGAAGGCCAGCGCCGCGGCGATTTTGGCCAGGACTCCGGGCTTGTCCGCGACGGTGAATCTAAGATAGTAGTAGCCATCGCGCGACGACGAGTCGAGAATCTTTACTTTTTTCGACGGGTCATATTCGACGTAAGGCATCAGGCCGGCGGTCTTGCTGACTATCTGTCTGGAAAGAAAAATAATGTCGCTGACGACGGCTGATGCCGCGGGAAGACGCCCCGCGCCTTTTCCGTAAAACATCAAATCGCCGGCCGAATCCCCGCTGATCATTGCGGCGTTGTATTCCCAGTTGACGTTTCCGAAAGGATGCGACGGAGATATCACGCGGGGTCTTACGGTTATGTCTATTGCGCCGTCGGGTCGGATGTCGGTCTTGCCTATGAGTTTTATAACGCGGCCGAATTCGTTTTTAAGGCAGGCCACGTCCACGCTCGATACGTCCTCAATGCCCTCGACGGAAACATCGCGGAGTTTCACCTGAGCTCCCGCGGCTATCGAGGTAAGAATGGCGAGTTTGTTGGCCGTGTCTATGCCTTTGACATCGCAGGAAGGATCTGCCTCGGCGAAGCCGGCGAGTTGAGCGTTCTTAAGCGCGGAGGCGAAAGATATGTTGTCGTTGTGCATCGCGGTCAACATATAATTCGAGGTTCCGTTGAGTATGCCCGATATCGAGGTTATCTTGTTGGCCGCGAGACCTTCGTTCAAGGCCTGCACGACGGGTATCGCCCCGCCGACGGCGGCCTCGAAATAAACTAACTTTGAATATCTGCGAGCCGCCGTGAATACATCGCCCCATCGCGCGGCGAGCACTGCCTTGTTCGCGGTGACGACATTTTTTCCGGAGGCCAGAGATTTAAGAATGATGGTCGCGGCGGGCTCGTATCCGCCGATAAGTTCCACAACGAGGTCAATGCCCGAATCGGCCGCGATTTTGCGCCAGTCGGAAACGTAAACGTCTCTGTATCTCGCGGGAACTTTGCGCGACGAGACGTCGCAAACGGCCGATATCTCGACACGCGCGCCTACCCTGCGCGCTATTGACGCGGAATGTTTCTTAAAGATTTCCAGAACACCGCCGCCGACAACGCCGGCGCCTATGATCCCTATGGATATTTTTTTCATTTTTTCACCCGTATGCCGCGCTAAAATTAAAATCCTTTTTTGATGACCTCTTTGAAACGCAGAAGCGCGTCGTGGAAGCGATTGATGTGAGTCACCAGAGCCATACGCACATAGCCTTCGCCGCAACTTCCGAAACCGACTCCGGGCGCGAGCGCCACGCCGGTTTTTTTGATGAGCGCCTCGCAGAAGTTAAGCGACCCCATTGAGGCGAATCTTTCGGGGACCCTGACCCAGAGGTACATCGTCGCCTTGGGGGCGGCGGCGGGCCAACCTATTTTATTTAATCCCGCGACCATCTTGTCGCGGCGGGCCTGATAAATTTCGCACTGTCTGCGCACGACATCCTGCGAAGACTCCAAGGCGCACGCGGCCGCCAACTGAACGAACGTCGGAACGCCGTAATCGAGAAACGACTTAAACTTTTCCAGAGGTTTGAGGAGTTTTTCGTCGCCGACGCCCCAGCCGACGCGCCATCCGGCCATGTTGAAGGTCTTGGAAAACGAATGAAACTCGACGGCGGTTGACCTTGCGCCCGGTATCTGAAATATAGAAGGCGCGACATACCCGTCGAAAGTTATCTCGGAGTAGGCGTTATCATAAACCAAAAGAATGTTGTTTCGTCGGCAGAAATTCACAGCTTCCTTCAAGAATTTTTTCGGCGCGACGGCGGCCGTGGGGTTGTTCGGATAATTGAGAAACATTATCTTGGCGCGTCCGAGGGCGCGCTTGGGGATTTTGCCGAAGTCCGGCAGATAATCGTTTTCCTCCGTCAGCGGCATAGCATGGATTTTTCCTCGCGCAAGCGCGACGCCGTTGAAATGAACCATATAAGCCGGATCGCAAACAAGAGCGACATCGCCCGGATCGAGATACGTCATACACAAATGAGCGATGGCTTCTTTGGAACCTATAAGCGCGAGGACTTCGGTCGCGGGATTAAACGCGGCGCCGAATCTTTGTTTCATCCATTCCGAGGCGGCGCGGCGGAAACGCGGCATTCCTTTGGCCTGGGGATACCGGTGCGTATTGGGATGGTTTCTGACGGAATCGCAGAGTCTCTCCACGATATGTTGCGGAGTCGGCATATCGGGATTACCCATTCCAAGATCAATAACGTCGAGCTTTTTGGCGTAAGCCTCGAGTTTTTTTTCGTTTATGCGCGAAAAAAGATACGGCGGAAGAGATTCGAGAATTTTTGAAGGTTTTACTTTTATCATATATTCCTCGGCGCGGCCTTACGCGGCATCAAAACCGCGAGCGATCTCACAGAGAAAATATCCGAATGCGACGCAAAAAACTCCGTATGAGAGTTCGAAGCCGCCCCATCTCATCCATTGCTCATAAGTCACGAACTGCCACTTCTCAGGCGAAAACATATTCGCCTCGGGCTCCCCCTGAATCAAATCGTAAACGCCTTTGAGCGCAATCGCGGCGCCCCAGATTTTGAAGGCGACGGAAGATATCCTGAGGTTGTATGAGACGAGATTTGCTTTCATTTCATTGTATCCCGCATAAAAAGAAACTCTCTTGCGCGAATGTCCCGTCCGTCGCGGTCCCCGTCCGTCGAGGTCCCCGTCCGTCGAGGTCCCCGTTCGTCGAGGTCCCCGTTCGTCGAGGTCATTGTATAGCTTTCTTAAGAAGTTTTGTCGGACGGAAATAGACCTTCTTGCCGGCGGGCACGGATATGACTTCGTTTGTCTTCAAGTTTCTTGCCGGGCGCGCCTTGCGCGACTTTACCCTGAACGAACCGAGTCCCGAAAGCGAAATGACCTCGCCTTTTTTGAGATTCTCGACAAGTATCGAGACGAAGTTTTTGATTATCCCGTCGGTCTTGCCGGCCGGCTCCTCGGAACGCCTTGCGATTTCCTTGATGAATTGGCTCTTTTTCATTTTTTCCCTCCGGCGGGATTCAAACATCCGGCGACTCGCGCGATAACCGTTCTGTCCTCCGGCCGGATATCTTTAAGCAACGACGAAGCGGCGCGCGCCAAAACCGGCAACAGTCCTCGCCCGAATAACTCGGCGAGCGGAATCAGCGCGAAGTCGCGGTCTTTCAGGCGCGGGTGCGGTATTTCAAGATTCGGATAAGAGAAGCGCCCCGAGCCATAAAAAAGTATATCCAAATCCAGCGCGCGGGGAAGCCATCCGCCCGACGCGCGACGCCGCCCGAGTTTTTTTTCTATGCTCTTGAAAATATCAAGCAGTTCAAGCGGCCCGATGTCCGTCTCAAACATCGCGACGGCATTGTAATAATTGCGCTGTTTCATTCCGGCGAAAGGGCGCGTCTCATAAACCCGCGAGACCTTCAAGACCTTCGCCGCAAGCCCTCGCGCGATTTCGTCGAGCGCCCGACTCAGATTGGCCGCGCGGTCGCCGACGTTGGAACCGAGCGCGACACAAACCCGGATCTTTTTCTTTACCACTTAATTTTCGACATACGTTCGAGCGCCTCTTTTATTCTTGGCTCAGGAACCGTAAGAGCGAAACGCACATATCCTTCGCCGGAAGGACCCAGACCGTTGCCCGGCGTCGCGACTATAGCGGCTTCGTCGAGAAGTTTGGCCACCGCCTCGCCCGATTTGTAGCGCGGAGGAACTTTTGCCCAAACGTAAAAAGTCGCCACGGGGGAGTTAAGCGTCCAACCGAGTTTTATCAGGCCCGACACAAGAGCGTCGCGGCGGCGGCAATATATTTTACGGGCGTCATCCACACATTTTTGAGACGAAGACAGCGCGCATACGCCGGCCTCCTGTATCGCCTGAAAGACCCCCGAATCGTAATTATCCTTAACGGACGCGAGACCTTTTATTATATCGGCGTTGCCGGCGGCAAATCCGAGGCGCCAGCCGGTCATGTTATATGTTTTCGACAGAGAATGGAATTCGACTCCGACTTCCATGGCGCCCTCGACTTCAAGAAAACTAATCGGCGGGTCGTCGTAAAATATCTCGGAATATGCCGCGTCGGCGGCGATTATTATGGAATACTTTTTCGCAATTTCGATGGCCGAAGCATAGAACGCTTTATCGGCTACGGCCGCGGTGGGATTGTTCGGATAATTCAAAAACATCAATTTGGCTTTTTGAAAAATGGCATCGGGTATCACGGAAAAATCGGGCAGAAATCCGTTTTTTTCGACGAGCGGCATAAAATACGGCTCGCCGCCGGCGAAGAGCGCGCCCGTGTTGTAAACCGGATATCCGGGCTCAGGTATAAGCACGACGTCGCCGGGGTTGACGAAAGCAAGATGTATGTGTCCTATGCCTTCCTTCGACCCGATGAGGGAATGTACCTGATTGGCGGGATTGAGATTGACGCCGAATCGGGAGCGATACCATCTCGAAACGGCCTCGCGAAAAGTCATAAGACCCGAACCGAAAGGGTACTGATGGTTCTTCGGATTTTCAATAGAGAGCTTTCCCGCCTCAACGATGTGGCGAGGCGTCGGCATATCCGGATCGCCGACGCCGAAAGATATTATGTCGGCTCCGCGCTCGATAGCGGCTTTTTTTCTGCGGTCTATCTCGATGAAAAGATAAGGCGGAAGCAATTTTAATTTTTCGGAGTACTCGGGTTTCATTGAACCGTGTCCTTTCCCGCTACGACGGAAATTTTGATGACCGAGCGCGCGTATATTCTGCGGCACAATTCCACAAATGCCATCGTAAGAGCCAACGCGACAAGATTTTCCGGCCAGCCGTCGAAAACTCCCATTTCGTAGGGATACCCTTCGTAACCGAAGTCCGCGACGGTCTTAGACGTAAAAAGCGCTTCAAGAGCCGGGACGAACTTGACGAATATACCGCCTTTGTAGACGAGAAGAGTCCAAAAAAGCCAGAAAAAGAGATTCATAAAAAAAAGTGTCAGAACGACATTTCCCGCGAGGTAAACCCAATAATCCTTGTGAGATTCTTCGGGCGCCGACGGCAACGCCTTATCGAGCAAACGATTGATTTTGTCGAGAACGCTCATAAGTTTAAGTCAATTGAAAAAGTGTCCAAAATGTCACCCTGATCCCGCGAAGGAATCAGAAGGACAAAAAACGAGGTTTTTCAAATGCCCAGGACGTCGCGCATCGTGTAAAGCCCGGGCTTATGACCCGCAAGCCATTTGGCCGCGGCGATGGCGCCCGAGGCAAAACAATCCCTTGAGTGAGCGCGGTGCGTTATCTCCACGCGCTCGCCGGGGCCGGCGAAATACACCGTGTGCTCGCCGACGATATCGCCGGCGCGCACCGCGTGCACGCCGAGCTCTCCCTTGGGGCGCGCGCCTACGAGACCTTCGCGGCCGTAGATTATATTTTTGGCCGCGCAGGCGGCGGTTATCGCCTCGGAGAGCTTTGCCGCCGTTCCCGACGGAGCGTCCTTCTTCTGATTGTGATGAATCTCGACTATCTCGGCGTCGTAATCTTTAAGCACGCGCGCGACCTCGCCGACGACCTTGAAAAGAAGATTGACTCCGACGGACATATTGGGAGAAAAAACTATCGGTATGACGGCGGCGGCGGACTTTATCGCGCGGATTCCGGCGTCGTCGAAACCGGTGGTCCCCAGAACCACGGCCTTCTTCGCCGCGACGGCTTCGTCCAAATGCTCCAGCGAGGCGGCGGGCGAAGTGAAATCTATGAGCGCGTCGGCCGCGGCCAAGGCATCGGCGACATCGCTTCCGACGGAGAGTTGCCCGCCGCGAAATTGTATCCGCGAACCGACGGCGGCATTGGAGGCCGCCTCAAAAACCGCCGCAACACCGACGGTGGCATCCGCTTCGGCGAGTGACAGGATTCTTGAGCCCATCTTCCCTTTTACGCCTGCGACTGCGATATTCAACATTATTGTTTTCCTCTTTTTAGATATTCCTTTTAATATCTTATCCGCGCAAAAGTCCGTAGTCCGACAATTCTTTTTTGAGTTTCTCTTTGTTAGCGTCGGACATCGGCGTCATCGGAAGGCGCAACGCCCCCGACGCAAGAAGTCCCATCATCTCCATCGCGGTCTTCACCGGTATCGGATTCGTCTCCAGAAACAGCGACTTAATGAGAGGAAACATTTTGTAATGGAGTTCGCGCGCCGTTTTTACGTCGCCGGACAGAAAACTTTTTACGAGAGCGTCCGTGTCCGACGGAATTATGTTGGCCGCCACCGACACGACACCCGCGCCGCCGATGGAAAGCAGCGGCAACGTCAGCGCGTCGTCGCCCGAGAGAAGCTCGATGCGGGGCGAGAGATGTTTTACCTTCGTCATCTGTTCCAAAGAGCCCGAAGCCTCTTTTATCCCGATGACATTGGGATTGTCCGCGACTATCAAAGCAACCGTCTCAGGCTCAATGTTGACGCCCGTGCGCGACTGAATATTATAGAGCATTATCGGAAACTTTACCGACGAGGCCACAGCGCGGAAATGCGCGCGAAGTCCGGTCTGCGTGGGCTTGTTGTAATAAGGAGAAATGAGAAGCGCCGCGTCAGCCCCGACATGCTCGGCGAACTTCGTGAGCTTCACGCTCTCCGCCGTATTGTTGGAGCCGGTTCCGGCGACGACTTTTACTTTTCCTCGGGCGGCTTTGACCACGGATTCTATGACGGCCTCGTGCTCCTCGTGGGAGAGAGTGGCCGATTCTCCCGTCGTGCCGCAGGGCAGTATCCATGAAGTGGAGTTCGCAATGTGAAACTCGACGAGTTTCTTGATGGCGTCGAAATCCACGGAGTCATTTTTGAACGGCGTAACGAGAGCGACGCAACTTCCTTCAAACATAAAAACCTCCGTAAAGCAGGATTAAGCGGTAAGGATTAAGACGCTCACGGAGTTTACATCAAACGAAAGTGAACGTGTTCGCTTTAAGGATTAAGTTTTGTGTTTTTTGCTTACTCCTTAATCCTTAATCCTAAATCCTACTTTTTTAAGGAGTATACCAAATTAGATAATGAAATTGTTATTTCAGCGATAAACGTGGGAACGGTTAACGAGAAATTAGAGCCGCAGTTTGCCGATAAAAACTACTTCGGCGGGGCCTTCAAGCGAAACATTCGTTACGGCAAATTCCGAAGAAGCACGAATCGAAGCGCCGGAGCCGACACGGGAGATTTTATAATCCACGGTGAGAATTTTTCCGCCGCGAGTTAGACACTTTACTGGCGGACGAACCTTGCCTAGTACGCCGGATATTATCGCCGAAGCCGCAACGCCGGTGCCGCAGGCAAGCGTCTCGTTCTCCACTCCGCGCTCATAAGTGCGCACGGATATGGACGAAGGACCTGTGACCTTGACAAAATCCGCGTTTGTCCCCGCGAGGGCGAAAGCGATGTGATTTCTTATCGCGCGGCCGAGCCGCACAACGGGAGTTTTTCCGATATTTCCGACGAAGATTACGGCGTGAGGCACGCCGGTGTCGGCGAAATGGGCGCGCAGTCGGCTACCGGCGGCCGCTCCTTTCTTGTTGCCTATGGTTATGGGAAAATCGAGTTTGATTCCGCGCGGAGACGGAAGTTCTATTTTGACTGAAGATTTCTTGAGTTCGAATCGAATAATGCCGGCGGGCGTCTCGAAGGTCCCTTTGGATTTTTTGATTACTCCTGTGTATCGGGCAAAGCGCGCAACCGAGCGCGCGCCGTTGCCGCACATGGAGACCTCGGAGCCGTCGGAGTTCAGGTAGCGCATCTTAAAATCGGCGCGGCGGGAAAGTTCTATGAGTATCATACCGTCGGCGCCGACGCCGAACTTGCGGTCGCAAAGCCGTCGGGCGAGCGCCGAAACGTCCGAGTCGCGGCGCGGTATTATGCCGGAACGATTGTCTATCATCACGAAATCGTTGCCGGCGGCGGTCATTTTTACGAAGACGATGTTTTTAGTCATAAATCCGTCATTGCGAGGTCGGCGTATGTTTCGCGTTTTCTTACTATTTTGAATTTTCCGTCGGAAACGAGAATTTCGGCGGCGCGAGGGCGGGAATTATAGCGGCTCGACATAGCGAAGCCGTAAGCGCCCGCGCACATCACCGCTATGAGGTCGTTTTTTTTCATCAAAGGCAACTTGCGGGAGAGGGCCAGAAAATCCCCGGTCTCGCATATCGGGCCGACCACGTCGGCGGTCACCGTCTTTGCGCGCGGTTTTTTCACGGGCAGAATTTCGTGATACGCGTCGTAAAGAGTCGGCCTTATCAGATCGGACATACCGGCATCAGCGATGAAAAAATGCTTGCCGAGGACTTCTTTATGATAGACGACCGAGGCCACAAGCGCCCCCGCGACGCCGACTATCGAGCGGCCGGGCTCGAATATGTAAGTGCGCGCTAAATCGCGCTCCGACGAAAAAACCCCGAACATCTCTCTGACAAAACTTTCCGGAGAGGGCGGATTCTCGCCTCGGCGATAACGTATGCCGAGGCCGCCGCCCAAGTCAACATATTTTATTTTGAATCCTGCGGATTCCAGTTTACCGACGAGGTTTTTTATTTTTTTCGCCGCGGAGACGAACGGCGCGACGGAAACAATCTGGGAGCCTATGTGGGAGTGAATGCCCGCTATCTCTATGTTCTTCAGCGGACGCGACGAGAGATAAAACTCGATGGCGTCCGATATCGGTATCCCGAACTTGGCGCGCGCCGTGCCGGTCGTGATTTTTTTGTGTGTTTTGGCGTCAACATCGGGATTTATGCGAACCGCAACGCGGGCCTTTTTGCCGAAACGGCCGGCGATGGAGTTTATGGATTCTATCTCGGCGCGGGACTCCACGTTGAACATAAGTATGCCGGCCTTAACGGCCTGGCGAATTTCGCCGTCGGTCTTGCCTACCCCCGCGTAAACAATCTTCGACGCGGATATGCCGGCGGCGAGGGCCTCGTGAAGTTCGCCGCCGCTCGTTATGTCGGCGCCGCATCCTTCAGAGCGGGCGAGGGCGAGTATTGACGGATTGGAGTTGGCCTTGAGCGCGTAGCAGAGGATGTGATTTCTTGAAGCAAGGCCTTTTTTGTAGTCCCGCATCTGCTCT